>CANEFU010000147.1 GCA_947426875.1 uncultured Clostridium sp. | reverse complement strand
TTAGTAGGCTAATGTATATAGCAAATTCTGGTCTATATTGTTTTAATAAAATAACGATGATTAAGGCTATTAGTGCAATTCCTACTATTTTAATAATTTCCACCAACATCAAACCTCCTTAAAAGAAGAAGTAGGTTTATTTTTTATAAGTTAAATATTGTCCTTACTGTGTCAAATAATCCACTTATTTCTTTAATTACCATTGTTAAAACAATTACTAATCCTGCTAATGTGGTCATCATAGCTTGGTCTTCTCTTCCTGCTCTTACTAATACTTGATGTAAAACAGCAACTAATATTCCAATTGCCGCTATTTTAAATAATAAATTAATGTCCATTTTATTCCATTCCTTCCAATGAAAATCTTATCTGTTTTAACACAAAATAAT
Organism: uncultured Clostridium sp.; assembly: GCA_947426875.1. Taxonomy (GTDB): domain Bacteria; phylum Bacillota; class Clostridia; order TANB77; family CAG-508; genus CAG-269. The sequence continues at coordinate 3,176 of CANEFU010000147.1, read as the reverse complement.
AACAATTGCTAATCCTATTGTTGTTCCTAATTTACTATATAGTTTTTCATTTTTTTCTTTTTCTTCTTGTGCTTCTTTCAATTGTGTTTCTAAAAATTTTTGTGTAATTTGAATTTGACTGGTTTGTCCTTCTACATCTGTTTGTCCCAATAGTTTTGATAATGTTTTAATCACATGTTTATCTTCTTTGGTTAAACCATTTTGCACTTCGTCTACAGCTTCTTCCCACGCTATATTAGCTGTACTATTTTTCATTTTTTCTTTGGCTAACTTAAAGACTTGTCCTACACTTTTATTCGTATTTTTTGCTATTTCTCCAAATATCTCAGGAATTGGTTCATAAGTAAACTTGATTTTCGATTGTAACATATTTAGTGCATTTCTCATTTCTTCTAATTGATTTACTCTTATGACATATTTTTTGGATAAATATCTTCCTATTAGGCTACATGCTACTAAAACAACAAATAGCATAAAATATTTTATAACTTGCATCTCTCTCATTCCTTTTTTTATATATTATATTCTTGTCCTTTTTTGTTTAGAACTATTTTTATAGAAAAATTACTTTTTCTATTTGTTTGGTTTCTATTAAAAAATGAATGGAAGCATTATGATTAATATCCTCCATTGTTTTTCCATGCATCGTAAATATTCCTTTTACTCCTGCTGTTATTGCTTCTCCGAATCGCTTGCACATCCTCTTTTGAACCAATTTCATCACAAGCTATTACCTCTGGTGCCATAGAGCGTATTAACATTTTCATCCCCTTAGCTTTTGTGATATTTTCTATCACATCTGTTCTTATTCCAATATCATTTTGAGGAAACCCTTTATACATTGCTGCAATTTCTCCTCTTTCATCTACTACACCACAAGTCATTCCCTTAAAATGTATTTCTTCTACTCCATTACTAACATTTCGGATAATATCCCTTAACATAGTAGTTTTCCCTTTTCCTGGTGGTGAAACAATTAAAGTATTATGAATCGTATTGTTTTCACTATCGATTATTTCTTTTAGTAATCTTCTACTGCAATTAATCACTTCTCTTGCTATTCTAAAATTCAAACTAGTTATATACTTCAAATTCAACACCTTTCCTTCTTCCATAACAGCAGTTCCCGTTATACCGAATTCGATGTCCTCCTTTAACAGTCAAAAAGCCATCACAAATTTGATTTTTATAAGCATAAATAGAATTTTCGCAAAGTTTTTCTAATATTTGTAAAACTTCACTCGTATTAATTTTATAATCAATAATAACATCCGCTTGTCTCATTTTTAACAAAATAGGTCTTCCCACTCTTATCCTTATTTCTTGTAAATCTTTCTGCAAATTAATATCTTGTGTCAATGTATTTTTCAATAAGCTATAAATTTGATTTGGAAAATATCTTAAAATCTCTTCAATATCTTTCACTTTAACCTCCAATGCCAAAGACTCTAGGTTTAACTTGCCAAAGATTGCCAAAGATTCCGGGTTTAAATGGCAACTTAAAGTTGCCATTTAAACCCGGAATCTTTGGCAATCTTTGGCAAGTTAAACCTGGAATCGTTAGCAACCTTATTCTATAAAAAAAGAACATATATTATAAATAATATATGTTCTTTCCTTGTTAAATAGAACTTTATTTTTTATTAATTACTGCTCTATAAATTATTCCCGTATCTTCATCTTTTTCAAATTCTACTCTATAAGCTGTTTCTGTTTCCACACTACTTTTCAAGAAGGTTATATTTTGGTCTGTTACTTCATATTCTTGACCATCAAAATGGATTTCTTTGATTTTTTGATTTTCATCTTCTTGATTTTCATTATTTATTTGAATGGTTGATAGCAATCCTTTTACGGTAACACCCTTTAAATTTGTGCTTTCATAGGCTTCAAATTTTGTATTGTAAGTATTTACTTCTACTTCATCTAAATCCACTGCATTCATGGATGAAGAAAAAATTCCAAATTGAGGTATTATGTATTGTAATGGATTTTCATTTTCGCTTATTCCCAATTCTTCCATTTGCTCTTTGTTTACACTTTGTATTCTTTCTATAACAGCATTTAAAAAAGTATCTTTTTGTTCTTTCTCCATTTCATCTAACATCAAAGTATTCTTATCACTAAATTCTTCTATGCTAGAACTCTCTGCAAATTCCACATTGTTATTATAATTATATTGATATTTGATTTCTTCTGTTTCTAAAGTCAACTCATAATTTTCACTTATATTTTGCATCGATTGTAAACCTGCAAATTTTGCAATCAAGCTTATTTTTTCCTCTTGTTCTTGATTTCTTATTTGCAATTCTACATTATATTGTAAATCGTTTCCTGTTACTGTTTTTCCTATTTTTATTTCGACTTCATTTGTTTTTATGGTTAAACTGCTTATTTTTCCTTTTGTTTGATATACTGTAATTTCTAGATTCTCATTATTCAAATCTGAATTATTATTAATATTTTTTATTTCATTTTCTATACTACTTGCTGTAATTTTAGAAGAGTTTTTTTGAATTTTAATATATTCATTTATTTTATCTAAGGTTGCTTGGTCATTCTTTAACGTTTCTAGCATTTTTACCATAATATTTTTTAAACTCTCACCATTTAAAGTCAATTTATATCCTTTGCTATCTGCTTCTTCTATTTTACTAAAATAATTGTTTTGTAATACTTCATTTAACAGATTAAAATAGGTGTTTTGTACTCGTTGTAAATCCTCTTTCTCCCATTCTACCTCTGACAATTCTTGTACTTTTTCTATTCCTTTGATATTTTGTGTCACGTTCTGTTTTGAATCCGAATGAATCGCAATATATTTACTACCTATATGCTTTGTTTGAATTCCTAGCGTATCTCCTATTTGCTTATAAGAAACAGGAAATTTTACAGTATCAGAATAATTCAAACTAATATTCTCCATTCGTTTAGCATTGGCTTTATCTACTTGTCCTTCAAAAGTCAAATTCGTGTTATTAGTATTTTCAAATTGCTCTTGGCCTCTTGAAGCTGTAATATTAACAGATAAATTTCCTTCATTCAAGTATGGCGTATTTTTTTGCTTTTCAAAATATTCTTTTAGTGGTGTTTCGATAAAACTTTCGTTTTCTGCTCCTATTTGCTTCATATATTTTTAAAATAAGTATTTGTTAAATTTTATTTCATGTTATTCT
>CANEFU010000146.1 GCA_947426875.1 uncultured Clostridium sp. | reverse complement strand
ATTCATTTCTTCCATAGATTGACCTGGAACATATGGACTAACTAATTCTGGGAAAATAGTTCCCATTTTTAAACCAACACATGGCTTAAAGGTTTTATCCATATATTGAAAAGGTACATAACTTTGGGCTAACATTGGATTTTCTGGAAAAACATTATAGTCTTCGTCAAATCCACAACCACAACTATCGTTTAATTCCTCATAAGAATTAACATGTTCACATTGCTTTTCCATCATATCTTGTTGTAATTCACAGGAATCATTTTGATAACTGTTATTCATACAATAACATCTTCTACTATTTCTAAACATTTTTCTTCCTCCTTTACTATCATAATATGATTTTTCTTCTATAATTGACACAAAAATCAAAATTAAGATTTTCTATTGGATAAAAAACAAATTAAAAAGGAGTGAACTTTGTTCAAACAAATTTCACTCCTTTTTAACTAGTTGTTTATTAATCTAAATACGTATCTATTTTTTTAATAAAGATAATTCTTTCCATAATGTCAATAATTCCATATGCTACTATAATTGTACCAACAATTTGTAATACAGCTCCATTATTAACTAATATATAAATTCCTCCCAATATCATAACTATTGATAAAAATAAAGTTAAAAACCATAATTTTGATTTATAATCTTTCCATACTATCGTTGTTTGTAAATTCATAATGCCACTATAAATAATCCAAAGAGCTATTAATATTCTAAATACTGATAATATGATATCAGCACAAAACATGATAATAATTCCTGCTATAATGGCTACAATAGCAATAGCCAATAAATAATTATCCGTTTTTCCTGATGCAAAATAGTCAATTCCTTTTAAAGCTCCCATGATAATACAAATAACACCTAACAAAATAGATATCATGGACATAATTACTTCTGGTCTAGTTATTAGCATAATTCCAAATAATATAAATAAAATCGATACAATCATATCAGTCCAACTGGACTTCTTTAAAAATTTTTCCATATAAATCCCTTCTTTATTTAATAGAAAAAACACCTATATCCTACTGATATAAGCGCTATTAGTTCCTTATGCATTCTCTGTTTCTTTTTTAGCTACTACTTCTTTTCCATCATAATATCCACAATTTTTGCAAACTCTATGTGGCATTACTGGTTCATGACAATGTGGACAGCTTACAAAATTTGGTTTTTCTTTTTTCCAAGTTGATCTTTTTGCATGTGTTCTTGCTTTTGACCATCTTCTTTTTGGTTGTGCCATTCTAATTCCCCCCTTGCTTTAGATATAGTTATATATCTGTTTCGATTTTCCTTTTTTATTACTATAAGATTATACAAGTATTTTCTATTTTTGTCAATAGTTACCTTCGCAATATTTTTGATATAATCCTTTTAAATTCTTTTTGGTTAATGTTTTATCAATTCCGTCTTTCGCAACCTCTGTCATAACAGCTGTTATAAAATTACTCATTTTAGGATTAATCTCTATCTTTTCTCTCTCCTTTTCCCAATACGTTAATTCAAATTCTTTTGTCCATTTTTTACCTTCATAAATCATTCCTGCTGCCAATTTGTCGCAAATCATTTCTGCTGCATATGGATATGGAATAATTGGTGTAGCATCTGGTGCAGTATGGTCCACCCAATATTCTGTATGATGCTTATTTCTTCCTTTATGATGTAACCAAGCTTTTGAATATCCTTCTGTTTTTTTTGCTTCTGTTACGGGAGAATGATTTCCTACATAATATTTAGCGCTTTCCCAAAATTCGGTTAGTGAATATTTTGACAAATCATGAATCAATCCTCTCCACGGCTGTCCTATTTTACAGCATAATTTGAAAACGACCCATTTGTGATGTGTTATTAAATTAAAGTGCTTAATGACATTTCTAAATTTCATTCTTTTTTCCTCCCAATTAAGTCTACTATATTTTTTTTAAAAAATCAATAAATTTTATTCTATTCTCTGCATATACTATAAAGTAACTTTATATTGTACAGGAGGTAATTATGTGTGGATTTGTAGGCTATGCTAATCAAAAAGAAATACTGGCACAAGACAAAAATATTTTACAAAAAATGAATCAAACTCTTACCAAAAGAGGTCCTGATGAAGAAGGCTATTACATAGAAGAACATATTGCTATGGGACATAAACGATTAATTGTAATTGACCCAAGTGGTGGAAAACAACCAATGATAGAAAAAGCTTCTTATGGAGATTTTGTCATTTGTTATAATGGACAAATCTATAATACAAAAGAACTTCGAAAAATATTAGAAGAAAATGGCTTTCATTTTCAAGGTCATTGCGATACAGAAGTTTTACTAAAAAGTTATATTTATTATGGCAATGATGTGGTAAAACATTTAAACGGTATTTTTGCTTTTGCTATTTGGAATTGTAAAAAGCAAGAATTGTTTTTAGCACGTGACCATTTAGGAGTAAAACCTTTATTTTACACAATAAAAGATAATACTTTGATTTTTTCCTCTGAATTAAAAGCTATTTTTGAATATCCTACCATCTCTAAAGAAATTGATGAGCAGGGAATTTCTGAAATGTTTGGAATTGGTCCAGCACATACCCCAGGAACTACTATCTTTAAAAATATATTTGAAATAAAACCTGCTCATTTTGGTGTTTTTAATTCTTCTGGTCTACACTTAGAAAGGTATTGGAAATTAACATCACAAAAACATACCAATAATTTTTCTCAAACATGTGAAAAACTAAAGTTTTTATTGCAAGATTCTATTACTAGACAATTAGTTTCCGACGTTCCTTTATGTACTTTTTTATCAGGAGGATTAGACTCTAGTATCATTACCAAATTTGCAGCTGACTATTGTCAAAAAGAAGGTCTTCCCCCTCTTGATACCTATTCTATCGATTATGTAGATAATGATAAAAATTTTGTTAAGAGTGATTTTCAGCCAAATTCTGATAATTATTATATTGAATTAATGAATCGAAACTTGCATACCAATCATCATAAAATTGTAATTGATACGCCTGAGCTTGCTTCTTATCTGGAAGATGCCATGATTGCCAGAGATATGCCTGGCATGGCCGATATTGATTCTTCTTTATTATTATTCTGTAAAAATGTAAAAAAAGAAATGACTGTTTCTTTGACCGGTGAATGTGCAGATGAAATTTTTGGCGGATATCCTTGGTTTTTTAGAGAAGATGCTTTAAATAGCAATACTTTCCCTTGGTCTATCGCTTTGTCAGAAAGACAAGAACTGTTACATCCTGAAATCAGTAACAAAGTGAAATTAAAAGAATATGTTGATTTCCGTTATCAAGAAAGTTTATCTGAAGTAGAAATTTTAGATTCTGATTCAGAAGAGACTGCTGAAAAAAGAAAAATCTCTCATTTGACTTTAAATTGGTTTATGCAAACACTATTAGACCGTTCTGATAGAATGGCAATGTATAATGGTTTTGAGCTTCGTGTCCCTTTCTGCGATTATCGATTAGCTGAATATGTATGGAATATCCCATGGGAATGGAAAGCTTTAAAGGGTCGAGAAAAAGGATTACTTCGTTATGTAGCTAAAGATTTTCTACCAAGTGAAATTGTAGATAGAAAAAAATCCACTTATC
>CANEFU010000145.1 GCA_947426875.1 uncultured Clostridium sp. | reverse complement strand
TTTTTTATTGGCTATTGTTATATCTGAATTCCTATTATTTCAATAATAATACCTGCTATTACACCAATGCTATATAACAAAGCAACTATTTGGATATTCTGTTTGATTCCTTTATTCGTTTTAAACAATACGGCTAGTCCGACACCTGCTCCTACTAATAATCCTGAAAGCATCGTTGCTACTGAAATCATATTTTCTAAATACATTTGTGTTAAAATAACAGAGGAAGCACAATTAGGAATCAATCCTATTATTCCTGCTATAACTGGTCCTAATATAGGCTGATTTTGTAAAAATCCTGAAATTCTTTCTTCTCCTATAAAATAAATAGCTATATTAATTATAATGCTAACAATCCCTATAAATATAAAAATACTTAAGGTATGTTTTAAGGCTGATTTTATAATCCCATGTTCACAATGGCAATGCTCTTTTTCACATAAATCTACAATCTTTTCCTCTTCTTCTCCTTGATGTCTTAATCTCATGACAAAATCAATGGCAAAGCCAGCCATCATCCCTATTGCCAATTTAATCCCCAATATTGTCAAAATGGTAGTAATGGGTACTGCTTCTGATAAAAAAATGGGCAACATTTCATCTGATGTTGAAAGATATACAGCAATTAATGTACCTAAGGTAATTACCCTTACTGCATATAAATTAGTGGCTGAAACGGAAAAACCGCATTGTGGAAATATCCCTAGTAAACTTCCAATAAAAGGTCCATATTTCCCTGATTTTTTAATAGCCTGTTTCGTCTTGTCTTTTGTCTTATGTTCGATATATTCCATTATTAAATAGGTAACAAATAAAAATGGAACTAATTTTACACTATCCACGATTGCATCTAATACTATATCTACCATGTATTTACTCCTTTTTCTTTCGTTCTTTTATCATAACACATATTTCATTTTTTTTCAACTTAAAAATTGCCAAAAAGTTTTATTCCTTTTGGCAATTCCCCTTTATCTTCGTCTACAACAACCACATCCGTTATTAGTATTATTATTGGTCGTATTTGGAACTATGTTTATTCTTGCACTTAAACCATCTGCATTCGTAATTTGATAGCTACAACCATTATTATTTTGATTACAGCCACAATTATTTCCAGCATTTTGAGCACTACTTATTGTTAGTACATTATTATCATTGTTGCAACTGGTATTATTACAAGTGTCATTCTTGTTACAGCAACATCCTCTTTCTCTTTCCATTCGTTTTAAAAATCGACATATTAGGCAAGTGATGAAAGCTGTAATAAAACTAATAATGGCATATACAATAGCGGCAATTAAAAAGTTTAAATTATTGACTATAAATGTAACAATTAAGAAAATAGCAAATATAATTGCGCTAACTAGTGCAGGACATTTTAGGATTTTTTGCAACGCAATTGATAAAATAATAATCGCAATTGGCAAAGCAAAAAATATAAGTAAAATATTCATAACCTCTCTCCTTTTCGTTTTTTACTATATTTTATGCTTTCCCTCTATTTTTTGTTAATCTCTTTCATATTCTACTTTTACTAGATACAACCCTTGTGGTGGTAAGGTTTTTCCTGCTTTTCCTCTATCTTTTTCTTGTATAATATTTGGAATTTCTTCCGGCTCCATATTTCCCAATCCAACATCCACTAATGTTCCTGCTATAATTCTTACCATATTATACAAAAATCCATTTCCTGTTAACTCTATCCATATTCTATCTTCTTTTTCGATAATTTCTGCTTTATAAATCGTTCTTACACTACTCTTAGAACTTGTTCCACTTGCTTTAAATGCTTTAAAATCATGTTCCCCCTCAAAATAATGAATCGCTTGCTTCATTTTTTCAACATCTAATTTTATAGGAATATGTGTTTCTAAATTTCGATATATTGCTGTTCCTTCTTTTGTGTTATTAATAATATAGCGATATGTTTTTCTTTTGCAAGAAAGTCTACTATGAAATCTTTCATCTACTTCTTCTGCTGATTTAATAAGAATTGATTTTTTTAAATTACTATTAATTGCTATGGCAAATTTTTCAATTGGAATATTGGAATTTGTTTTAAAATTTGCTACTTGTCCGAAGTGCATGCACGCCACTATCGGTTCTTCCAGATGCTGACAATTCTACTTCTTCCCCGGTTATTTGTTCAATTGCCTTTTCTATGGTTCCTTGTATATTTAATTTATTAGGTTGCTTTTGCCATCCATTAAATTCTTTTCCATCATATTCAATTGTTAATTTTATATTTCGCATATTACTTCCCTCCAAAATCCAAACAAGTCGCTTATCGCGACTTATTTATTTTCTTTGTTTTCTTCTTGCTTTTTCTCTTTTCTCATAGTTTCTTTTATGCTCTTTAATTTATCTCTTCTTTCCTTTTTTTGGTCTGCAAATCTTTTGGTTACAACATTACTAATTAAAATTTTCTTCAAAACATCTTCTCTTATATCGGCAATTAATGTTCCATCTTTGGCTACTGACATTTTACCAGTTTCTTCTGAAACTACCACTACAATACCATCTGATTCTTTTGATATGCCAATAGCTGCTCTATGTCTGGTTCCTAATTCTTTTGCTATATCTTTATCATCTGCTAATGGCAATACACATGCTGCTGCTGCAATTTTATTTCCTGATATCACTACCGCCCCATCATGTAAAGGTGTTTTGGGCTCAAAAATATTAACTAACAATTGTGGAGATACTTCTGCATTCATGGGGATTCCTGTTGCTACAATGTCTTGTATTTTAATATCTCTTTCTATTACTATCAAAGCTCCCGTCTTTGCTTTTGAAAGTTCGGTTGCAGCAATTACTATTTTATAAATATCTTCTTTTGTTTTAGTAGATACATCTTTATCTAACCCAAAAAATTTAGTTAATTTATTCGTACCTAGTTGCTCTAATCCTCTTCTCAACTCTGGTTGGAAAATAACAATAATGGCAATTACACCCAAATTCATAATACCTGTTAAAATCCAATTTAAAATTTTTAAGTTGAAAAGACCACTTACCCATGTTGCTACAATCAAAAGTGCTATTCCTTTTATTAATTGCCAAGCTCTAGAACCTTTTACTATTTTAAAGAAGCAATATAATAAAAACATTACAATTGCTAAATCTAATATTAGTGTGACTAATTCAAAAGGATTTTCTTGTAAGGATTTAATATAAGACATAATATTATCCTTATAGAAATTTTCCCAATTCATTCCTAAATTTATTACCATTTATTTCTCCTTTTTTATCTCTTTTGTTTTTCCTATCTCATTAATGCATAAACAAGTGTGATAACAGTACCTGTTAACATTAATAAAGCTAAAACACCTGCCATTATTTTTACAAATACTTGACCTCTATCATATCTTTTTTGTTCTTTCTTTTTCATTTTCTTCCGTCCTTTCTATTCTATTCATTACTTATCATTATATCATATCTTGTCAAATTTTCAATTATTTTATAACAAATTCCAAAATTTTCTACCAGGTTGCCAAGGGGTTGCCAAACATTCCGGGTTTAATTGCCAAATATTCCGGGGTTAATTGCCAAACATTCCGGGGTTAATTGCCAAACATTCCGGGTTTAAATGGCAACTTAGTGTTGCCATTTAAACC
>CANEFU010000144.1 GCA_947426875.1 uncultured Clostridium sp. | reverse complement strand
CGATTGAAAAAATAAATCAAGAGAAAGAAATGCCATATATGATTGACCCAACAGCAGGTTCTGGAACTTTCTTAATAGAATACATGAAATTTATTACACAAAATATCAAATATCGTTTTAAGGATAAATTAAGAACCAATCCAGATATCAAAAACCAATTAGGACAATGGTTTGAACAACTTGAAGGTGAAAATACATGGGCTAAGAAATATATATATGGTTCAGAGCTTAACTTTAATTTAGGAACCTCAACAAAAGTTAATATGATACTTCATGGAGCTAGCTCAACGAATATATTTGTAGGAACGCAAAAAGGTGACGGATTACTACCATTTTATGAATATGTCAATTTACAAGAACCGAATATTTTAAACAGAGAATTGGAAGATAGATATTATCCTAAAATGGTAAATGCACAATTTGATGTCATCATAACCAATCCACCTTTTTCCGTTAGTTTAGATAATGAAACACAAGAGAAAGTTGGAAAATCATTTATTTTTGGAGATAAAAAGAATACAGAAAACTTATTTATTGAAAGATACTATCAATTACTAAAAGAAAAAGGAAGATTGGCAGTTATTCTACCAGAAAGTGTTTTTGATACCATAGAAAATAAATATATAAGACTATTTATCTATAAATATTTTAATGTTAAGGCAGTAGTTTCCTTACCACAAATTACATTTGAACCATACACCAGTACAAAAACGAGTATTTTATTTGCACAAAAGAAAACAGCAAAAGAAATTGAAAAATGGAATGAAGAATGGAATCAATATGCAAGAGAATATGCTAACTTAAAAACAAGAATAGAAAATTTGGTTCTAGTAAAAAAAGGCAAAAAAGAGAAGAAAAAGTTACGCTCTATTAAAAATTTATCAGAGCAAGAAGAAAGAGATATCATAAATCGATTTTTAAAAGCCTATATTCAAGAAGAAGATAAAGAATTAACCAATAACGAAATTTTAGACAAGTATAGTAATGAAATAATTGAGTTATGCAGAACAGATAAAGACACCGAAGAAGAATTTGGTCATGTAAATACTTGGTGGGTATTTGAAGAAGTGGCAAAACAATTAGACTATTCCATTTTTATGTCTGAAGTGGATAGGATAGGCTATAAAAGAACCAAAAGAGGAGAGAAAAAGCAAGCAAATGATTTATACAGAGTAGATGAATATGGTAACGTAATAGTAGAAGATGAGAAAGAAAAGACAGTATTAGATTATATAAGAAAATTAGATTGGGAGTAAAATACATGAAAAAATTTAATATTAATTTTTCCCATTTAAAAGAAGACAGTAATATCAGGATGGATGAAAAATTTTATCGATTTTATAACAAAAATAATTGGAACATTTTTAATAGTAAAAACCAAGAACGAATAAAATTGAAAGATATTTTAGAAAGTGATGAAAAAATCTTTAAATATCAAGAAGGGGAAGAATACTATGGAATTCCAACAGGAAGTTCCTATATAGACGAATACGGAGATATTATAGATAAACAAATTGTTACAAAAGAAGAGCATCCAAATAGATTAAAATATAAAATAAACAAAGATAGTATATTAATTTCAAGTTTAAGACTAGCAAGAGCACCTGCTCTTAACTATAGTGAGATAGATTATGATAAATATGTATTTTCAAATGGTTTTTATATATTTAAAATAAAAAATGGATGGAAAAAAGAATTTGTATTAGGCTTATTAAATTCACCAGAGATAAAAAATGCAATCGACAATCACATTTATAGAGGAATTGGAATTTCATCTTACAAAGCAGAAGATTTATTAAAAATAGAGGTTCCAAACATCAGCATAGAAAAACAAGAGTTATTTATGGAAGAAACCAAAAAATTAGAAAAAGAAATTCAAATCCGTAAAGACAAGATAAAAGAAAAGGGAGAGATAATCAATAACCTATTTTCAAAGTACTTCCATTATGATAAAGATATCATTTATAAAGTGCATAAAGGAATGACATATGGAACACAAAAAGAAGGCAATACCGCTTTAAGCATCATGAATGGGAAATTTAGTGAAATAACAGATAATAAATGTCGCTTATCAACAAGAGCTAATAATTCAATCATAAAAGAAATCTATAAGATTTTAAACAAAGTGGGAACGATACAAACAAAAGATATTGTAACAGAACCAATACATAGAGGAAAAAGTCCTGAATACGATGAAGAAGGAGAAATTCCTGTTATCAAAACAGCTCATATAACCAGTAATGGAATCAATCATGAGTATGTTGAATTTGTAAATGAAAGTTTTTATGCTAAAAAAACAGATGCCCAATTAAAAAAAGGAGATGTTTTATTAACTTCAACAGGAAAGCCATCTATAGGTAAAATAGATATTTTTGAAACGGATGATAAAGCTATTCCAGATGGACATGTATCAATCATAAGAATAGATAATACTATCTATCATCCTAAATTCTTTGTATATTTTATAAGAAGCGTATTGGGTTATGTGCAATTAGAGAAGGAATACGTTGGTTGTACCAATCAAATTGAGTTATATCCTGATAGCATCAATGGTATCTTACTTCCTGATATAAGCTTAGATTTACAGGAGAAAATTGTTGAAGAAATAGAAGCAGAGATACAGGAACAAGATTTAATAAAAGCTCAAATCAATATCATTAAAGGACAAATTAATGAAATATTAGAAAATATAATCAAAGAATAAAGTAGCTTAACTGCACTAATAAAGGGTAGTTAGCTACTTTTGTAATGCTGTCAGAAAAGAAAAAATACAAAAATTTCCAGAAAAGGATTGACAAAAAATGGAAAAGGATATATAATCAAAACAATTCATTCAAACAATTTTGAAAATCAAAAATCAAAAATTAAAAATATTAGCCGTTCGGCAAAAATTCAGTTTATTGAAAATTAAAATCTTATATAGTTTAAATATCTGAGGTCAGCATTATTGTAATCCAAAATTAAAAGTATAATTTTTTTCTTACCAAAAGAATTACCAATCCCAAAAAGTTAAGATAAAGTTCATTTATTATATGAAAATACACTCCGTATAATCAACAACATCCCCAAAAATGACCTCAGATATTTAAGCTATATAAGTAGAAAGGAAAGTATGTTAGCAATTACAAAAAGTATGGCTTTACAAGGACTAAATGGCTATTTAGTATCCATTCAGGTAGATATATCAAAAGGAATGCCATATTTTGAAATCGTAGGACTACCAGGCACAAGTGTAAAAGAAGCAAAAGAAAGAGTCAAAACAGCCATCAGGAATTCCAATGTGGAATTTTTAAGTAGAAAAATTGTTGTCAATTTATCTCCCGCCAATACGAGAAAGGAAGGTTCGATATTTGATTTACCAATAGCGATAGGAATTCTAATTGCTAATCAAAATATTAAACATCCTGATTTGGAAAAATTTCTAGAAGAAACTATTTTCATAGGGGAATTATCCTTGAATGGGAGAATAGAAAAAACAAAAGGGATTTTACCAATCTGTATCGAAGCTAAAAAGTTGGGAAGCAAAAGAATATTTTTACCAAAAAAGAATCAAAAAGAATACAGTATATTAAAAGACATAGAAATATTACCAGTTAATACCTTGACAGAGCTTATACAATAT
>CANEFU010000143.1 GCA_947426875.1 uncultured Clostridium sp. | reverse complement strand
GATACAGCAATTGTATTTATCCAAGAATTTTCAGGAGATACAGATTATGCAAGACAAATAAGATTACAAGATAGTTTAACAAGAACAGGAAAAGCAATAGATAGTACTACTAATAAAGATATAAGGTGTAATATTTATGATATGGCAGGAAACTGTCGAGAATGGTCAACAGAGACCTTTACCCATTCCAGCTCTCCTTGTGTCGGTCGAGGCGGTTTTTACAAGCTCACCAACAGATACACCAGCAGTCGCGGCGACCACGGTGCGTCCGCTGCCGACGACCACCTTTCCTTTAGGCCCACACTTTATTGGTAGGACTGGGAGCTGTAAAAACTAAAATAAAATATAAATAGAAAGAGAAGGTTTTCGATAATTAATATTGTTGAGACCTTCTTTTTTATGAATGAATAGCGGATTTATTTTCCTCCTATTTTTATCTAATTTAAAATTAGACAGTATAAACTTATAGACATAAAATTTCTCTATTGATAAAATCTCCATTAGAAACAGATGAAAATGGAGGAACTAAAGATGCAAAAGAAAAGGAGAAATAGAAGAAACAATAAAGGAATTACATTAATAGCTTTAGTAATTACAATTATTGTGTTATTAATATTAGCAGGAATATCCATCGCGACCTTAACAGGGGAAAATGGAATACTAACAAAAGCTACAAAAGCATCAGACGAAACAAAAAAGACTCAAATAAAAGAATACCTCGATTTAAAAATAGTAGAAGAACAAACAGAAGACTGGGAAAGAACGGGCAAAGAAGTAATAGTAGCAACGCAAAAAAACGTTCAAACACATAAAAGTGATTTAGAACAGTGGGGAAAAGATGTTAAGGTAGGAGAAGTGATAGAAAAAGAGCAAGAAGAATTTTTCTATGTAACAGTAGATAAAGGTATTTATAAAGTAGGATTACCAAGAACAGAATTTGTAGGGTATTTAGATTTTGAAATGAAAATAGATAAATCACATATAACGATGAAGCCAGGAGAAACAGAACAATTGACAGTAACAATTGAACCCCATAATCAATTAGAAGAAACTTTGATTTGGACTAGTTCAAATGAGGAAGTGGCAACGGTGTCAGAGGGAGTTGTAACAGCTAAAAATAACGGAACAGCCGTAATTCGTGTTACTTTTAACAATTTTCCTTGTTTTTGTGAATGTGTGATAGAAGTGGATTCAGGAGAATTTTCTGTTTTTAAATATGCCAAAGAAAAAGAAATGACATTAGAAGACTTAGGATTTACTTGGACCTTTAATTCTCATGTCACGAATCAATTCCTCAAAATTGGACAAATGGGAGTACAAGCTTACAACAATTCGGGAACAACATCAGCAACTTTTTCGATTGCCTATCAAGACCTTCAAAAGTTAGAAGGAAAAACATATAATTCAATTCGTACTAACTTTATAATTGGTGGAGATGCTTATTACAATAATGCAGATGCAAAAGGAGAAGTGGTCGTAACTTTCAAAGATGGAACCAAAGCTAGCAATTATTGTTATGAAAAAGGGTTTCAGCCTCAATATACAGGACAATCTTTTTATAAAGAAGTTGTTGTTCCTTTTAATGGTAAAGAGCCACAGACCATTCAATTTATTACCTCTGGTTATGACCCGGATAGTGGAGGAACTTACAGTTACGTGTACAATATCACATTAATTAAGTGAGAAAAAGGTGAAGTAAAATAGTCATATTTAAAAAGTTTGTACATATACTATAATAGAGGTGTAGAATATTATGGAAGGACAAATAGTAGCACCCAAAATTTACCAAATTTGACAAAAAAAACAATAAATGGTATACTGTAATTGTTGCCAAAAGGAGGTAATAAAAGCATATGAAAAAAGAAGAAAAAGAATCGATTTCTATCCTAAAAATTATATGTATAAGCATTATATTAATTTTAATATCAGGAATTGGTGTTATGGCAGTCAATACACAATTAAGTGATGTAAAAATTATATTACAAAATGGATATGAAATGACAGCTTTAACATCTAAAACAAAAGTATCAGAAATACTAGAAGAAAATAATATCATTTTAGAAGAAAACCAAAAAACAATACCAGATTTAAATGATGAAATAGCAGCTGGAGATAGTATCAAAATTACCGATAAATCTTTTCAAGAAGTTCAAATAGCTAAAATATCAGAAGAAGGTGTTGAAACTTCTTTAAATCAATTATTAGAGAATTATGCACCAATTACGGAAAAAATAATAGTAGAACAAGTGCCAATTGCCTATGAAACCATAACGAAAAATGCAACAGGAGCAACAGAAGGCGTTAGCAATAAGGTACTACAAGAAGGGCAAGATGGATTAAAAGAAGTAACCTACAAAGTAAAATATCAAAATGAAGTAGAAATTGAAAAAACATTATTATCAGAAGTAGTAATAAAAGAGCCTGTTAATAAGATTGTGCAAGTGCAAAAGAAAGTAACAGCAAGAAGTAGCACAGCAAGAACAGCAACAACTTATTCAGGAGGAAAATGGAGTTATTCAGCAAGTGAATTTGATTTACTATGTGCTATAACAGCACAAGAATGTAGCTCAAGCTATCAAGGCTCATTAGCTGTTATTACGGCAGCATGTAATAGAGCAGATGCAAGAGGAACTGACCCATTAACAGAATATAAACGAAAAGGACAATTCTGCTATTCAATTGATTCTCATTGGAAAAAAAGATTAAATGGGAATTACTCTGGCAATGTGTCTAAGGCAGTATCAGATGCTTTAAATGGAGCAAGAAACCACAATTATCGTTCTTTTAGAGCAGGAGGAACACATGCAGGAGTAAACATTGGAGGAAATGTATATTTTTAAACCAAATTAATAAAAAGCTAACTTTTCCTTGTAGTAACTACAAGAAATGCTAGCTTTTTTCTTGCTATTTTAAGGGATTTATAGTACAATCGTAAATAAGAATTTACATGCGGAAAGAAAGGAGAGAGAAACATTGAAATTAATATCATGGAATGTAAATGGAATACGAGCATGTGTCAATAAAGGATTTAAAGAATTTTTTGAGCAAATAGAAGCAGATATATTTTGTATTCAAGAAACGAAATGTCAACCAGAACAAATCGAATTAGAATTTAAGGGATATAAGAGTTTTTGGAACAGTGCAGAAAAGAAAGGTTATTCCGGAACGGCTATTTTTACGAAAAAGGAGCCAATTACGGTAAATTATGGGATAGGAATAGAAGAACATGATAAAGAGGGAAGAATTATCACTTTAGAATTTGAAGATTTTTATCTTGTTAATAACTATACGCCAAACTCCAAAAGAGAATTAGAAAGATTAAACTATCGACAAGAATGGGAAGATGAAATCAGAAAATATCTATTAAAATTAAACCAGAAAAAACCTGTCATCATGTGCGGAGATTTGAATGTAGCACATAAAGAAATTGATTTAAAAAATCCAAAGAGCAATAGAGGAAATGCAGGATTTACAGATGAAGAAAGAGAAAAGATGACACAATTATTAGAGGCAGGATTTATCGATAGTTTTCGTTATTTATATCCAGATAAAGAAAATGCTTATAGTTGGTGGTCTTATATGGGAAGAGCCAGAGAAAAGAATGTGGGATGGAGAATTGATTATTTTATTGTATCAAAAA
>CANEFU010000142.1 GCA_947426875.1 uncultured Clostridium sp. | reverse complement strand
AGCCATAACGGTAGAGAGAGTGAATCTAAACGTCTTGGTGTAAAAAGAGCTGATGGTCAATTTGTTTTAGCAGGAAATATCTTAGTAAGACAAAGAGGAACCAAAATGCATCCAGGAACTAATGTTGGAAAAGGTAGTGATGATACACTATATGCATTAGTAGATGGAACAGTAAAATTTGAAAGAAAAGGTAAAGATAAAAAACAAGTAAGCGTTTACCCAGTAGAACAATAAAATGATTTTGGGGACGGAGGAAAAAATCATGGTTATGTCAAAACAGCATTTTTATGATGTTTGTTGAAACAAACCATGATTTTTTCCTCCGTCCCCAAAATCATTTTTTTGTTGCTAGCTATTTACAAATATGAAATTATATAGTATAATTTTATGAAATGAAAAAGAAAAGGAAAAAAGAAAGGAGAAAAAAATGGCAAAAATAGTAGGAGATATTTCAAGAACACTAAACGAATATTTATTATTACCAAATTTAACAGATGAAAGATGTATACCAAATAATGTATCATTAAGAACACCATTAGTAAAATATAAAACAGGAGAAGAAGCTAAATATTATGCTAATGTACCAATGGTTTCTGCAATCATGCAATCCGTATCAGGAGAAGAAATGGGAATTGCACTGGCTAGAGAAGGAGGAGTAGCTTTCATATATGGTTCACAATCTATTGAATCACAAGCTGCTATGGTAAAACATGTAAAGAAACATAAAGCAGGATTTGTTATAAGTGATTCTAATGTGAAATCAGGAACAACCTTAAGAGAGGTAATCGATTTAATACAAGAAACAGGTCATTCAACTGTAATCATTACAGATGATGGGACAGCAAGAGGAAAATTTGTAGGATTAGTAACCGACAAAGATTACAGAATTTCTAGAGATAATTTTGAAGAGCCAATTGACAAATTCATGACACCAAAAGAAAAAGTAGTATGGGCACATGAAGGAATTAATTTATCAGAAGCGAATGACATGATATGGGAGCATAAAATTGCATGTTTACCAATTTTAGATGATGAAGAAAGATTAAAATATTTAGTATTTAGAAGAGATTATGAAGAAAGAAAAAATAATCCAGACTCTTTATTAGATGAAAATAAGAGATACATTGCAGGAGCTGGAATCAATACGAGAGATTACGAAGAAAGAATACCAGCTTTAGTAGAAGCAGGAGTAGACTTGATTTGTATGGATTCATCAGATGGTTACTCTATCTGGCAAAAAAATACAATTGATTTTGTAAGAGCAAAATATGGAGATAGTGTAAAAATTGGAGCTGGAAATGTAGTAGATGCAGAGGGATTCCGTTATTTATCAGAAGCAGGAGCAGACTTTATAAAAATTGGTGTAGGAGGAGGCTCTATCTGTATTACACGTGAAACCAAAGGAATCGGACGTGGAAATGCATCAGCTCTAATCGATGTAGTAGCAGCTCGTGATGAATATAAGAAAGAAACTGGTATCTATATACCACTATGTTTAGATGGTGGAATTGTACATGACTATCATATAACTCTATCATTAGCACTAGGAGCAGATTTTGTTATGATGGGAAGATATTTTGCAAGATTTGATGAAAGCCCAACAAGAGTAATTAAAAAAGGAAATGCTTTTGTAAAAGAATATTGGGGAGAAGGTTCCAATCGTGCAAGAAACTGGCAAAGATATGACATGGGAGGAGCTAAAAAACTTTCTTTTGAAGAAGGTGTAGATTCTTATATCCCTTATGCAGGAAGTTTAAAAGACAATTTAGCCATTACCATAGCAAAAATAAAATCGACTATGTGTAACTGTGGAAGTGTCACGATAGAAGAATTCCACGAAAAAGCAAGATTAACGTTAGTATCTGAAATCAGTATTTCAGAAGGTAGTGCGCATGATGTTATTTTAAAAGAAATTGATAATCAATTTAAATAAAGAAAAGAAAATGGTGGCAAAAATTGCTACCATTTCTTTACGTAATATAACTTGATTGCCAAAAGAAAAAATGATAGAATGTAATCAAGAAGAATAAAAGGGGATAGAGAATGATGATAAAAAACATAATAAAAAAGACAATTGCGTTGTTGATGATACTAACCATTTTCTTATCCAACACAACTGTGTTGGCAGAAAACATGATAACAGAAAATAGGACAGAAGAAACAGTAGAAGAAACGATAGAAAAGGAAGAAGAGGAAAAAGAAGAAACAAAAGAAGAGGCTAGTCAAGAAGTAGAAGAAGAAATTATAATAAAGGAAGATGAAAAAGAGATTGAAGAGAATACTTCCATAAACAACGAAAAAGTAGAAGAACCAATAGAAAAAGTACAGGAAATAACAAAATCTGTAGAAAATAAAATGGTTGCTACTATACCAGATGGAATCTACACAATTACAACAGCTTTAGATAATAATCAAGTAGTAGAAGTAACGGATGGGAAAACTGGAAATGGAGCCAATGTTGCGATTGGAAAAAATAGAAATATTTTTCAACAACAATTTAAATTTCAATATAATAGAAACAAAAATACCTACACAATTACGGCTAGACATTCTAATAAAGTATTAGATGTAGCAGGAGGAGAAAGCAAAAACGGAACGAATATACAGCAATATACTAGCAATGGAACAGTAGCCCAACAATGGGTATTACAGGAAGCAGGAAATGGTTATTATTATATTGTATCGAAAGGTAATGGCTTGTGTTTAGACGTAGCAGGTGGAGTAGCAAAAAATGGAACCAATATACAATTGTATAAAGAAAATGGAACGAAATCGCAAAAATTCAAAATAGAAAAAGCTTCCGAATTAGCTTGTGAGAAAATAAAAGAAGAGGGTATGTATACGATTACAACAGCTTTGTCATCTTCTAAAGCGATACAAGTAGAGAATGGTAAAAATAATAATACAGCCAATATTGAATTAGCGAATAAAACAAAAACAGAGCATCAAAAATTCAATTTAAAATACAATGAAAAATTAAAATCCTATACGATAGCAGCAGTTCATTCTAATAAAGTACTAGATGTAGCAGGTGGAGAAAGTAGAAATGGAACCAATGTACAACAATATGCAGGGAATGGTTCAATTGCCCAACAATGGATATTACAAGAAGTAGGAAATGGATATTATTATATAGTATCGAAAGGCAATGGTTTATATTTAGATGTAGCAGGGGGAAATGCTAAGAATGGAGCTAATATACAGGTATATGAAGGAAATAAAACAAAATCGCAAAAATTCAAATTGGAAGCAACAAGTGTAGAAAAAAGCGATTATTCTCTTGCCAATGGAACTTATTATATCCAAACTAGAATTAATTCAAATAAAAGAATAAAAGCAGACATGGATTCCAATAAACTTAAATTAGCTAATAATTTAGATGTTATCAATCCAAGACAAAGATTTGAAATTCAATACTTAGATAATGGCTATTATTCGATTAAAGTAGAAAAAACAAATGAGTATCTAACTGTTGAAAATGGTAATTATAATAACGGAACCAGTATAAAGCAAGCAGGAAAAGATAATTCTACCAGGCAAGAATGGATTATAAAAGATTTGAACAATGGGTATTATGCTATTATTTCTAGGTATAGTAAATTATACATAGATATACCTGGTGGAGAAGCAACTACAGGAAAACTTCT
>CANEFU010000141.1 GCA_947426875.1 uncultured Clostridium sp. | reverse complement strand
CTAGAAAAAAGCAAGTATCTTCCTAGTTTTGTTCCTGCTGGACAAACTACACAATTAATTGTTGGCGCTACCCCAGAAAGTGATTTAAAAATTCTGAAACTTTCTGAAGGCTTATACCAAAAATTAAGTCTAAAAAGAGTTTATTATTCTGCTTATGTGAGTGTCAATCAAGATAAAAACTTACCTACTTTAGAAACACCTCCTCTTCTTCGTGAAAACAGATTGTATCAAGCTGATTGGCTACTTCGTTATTATGGTTTTAAAGCAGATGAATTGCTAAATGAAGCTCATCCCAATTTCAATCCTATCTTAGACCCTAAATGCGACTGGGCTTTGCGAAATATTCATCAGTTTCCAGTCGAAATTAATACAGCTGATTATTTTTCTTTGCTGAGAATTCCTGGTATTGGTGTTATTTCTGCTAAAAAGATTATTCGAGCAAGACGTGAATTTTTACTAGATTTTGAGTCACTTAAAAAACTTGGTGTTGTCTTAAAACGAGCTCAATACTTCATCACTTGCAAAGGAAAATATTTTGATGCCGTTTATAAGTTTAATCAAAATTTCATTGAAACAAATTTAATTTGTCAGGAAAGAACTCTCTTGCCAAAACCTAAATTTCAACAGCTGTCCATTTTTGATGACCTACCACCTACAAAGGAGGATAAAATAAAATGTCTAACAGGAAGCCTATAAACAAAACTTATCTTTATGATGGTAGTTTTGATGGTTTTTTAACGATTGTATTCCATAGTTATGCCAACAAAATTCTACCGCAAAAAATATTTCCAGAAGCAAACTACTCTCCTAATTTTTTAGATGAAACGATTCTTATTGAAACAGATTTTGAGAAAGCGAAGCGAGTGTTTGCTGGTATTGAAAAAAACATTGGTTATACTGCTCTTTACAATACCTATTATGCTTTTCTTTCAAATGAAAAAGAAAAAGAAATGGCATTGTTACAATATCTATGGGATGGCTTTGACATAGGTCCCAAAATCAACAACAGACTTACCCTTCCTTATGTATTCCAAGTAATGCGTATGAAAAAAAGAAGCTTTGGTGAATGTCATAGACTAAAAGGATTACTTCGCTTTCAGGAGGTAGGAAATAATTTGTATTATGCCTCTCTTCATCCTGATAATAATATTTTAGAACCGCTAGGACATCATTTTATGCAACGTTTACCTAATCAAAGTTTTATGATTCATGATAAAATAAGAAATATTTGCTTACTTTATCATGGAAAAGAATATCAAATAGTAGATGCTACTAATATAAAAATTCCTGCTATTTCGCCTGAAGAGCAAAAATACCAGGAATTATGGAAATTATTTTTTAAAACCATTGCCATTGCAGAGAGAAAAAATCCTAGATGTCAAATGCAATACATGCCTAAAAAATATTGGAATGACTTGATAGAAGAGCCTTAATCTTCTATCATTTTTTTGGTTTCGTCTTTTACCTTTTTATCTAAATCTAAAATTTCTTCTACTGTAGTTAGTTCTATCGGCTGATGAGCATTTAACATTTTTTGGATACCTTTTGGAATTTGTGTATACGTTATTTTTTTATTTAAAAAGGCATCTACTAAAACTTCATTAGCAGCATTTAATACTACTTGATAACTCTGTCCTTTTTCAATTGCCTCAAAAGCTAATTGCAAACATTGGAATTTTTCTAAATTTGGCTTTTCAAAATTTAATTGTGCAATATCAAATAAATCAATTTTCTCAATCTGATTTACTAATCGATTTGGATAATTTAAAGCATAGGCAATTGGAATTTGCATTGATTTTGGCCCCAAATTTGCCATAATCGTTCCATCCTGAAATTGTACCATGGAATGTACAATGCTTTTTCTATGGACAACTACTTGTATTTGACTTGGTTCTACATCAAATAACCATTTTGCTTCTATTACTTCAAATCCTTTATTCATCATAGTAGATGAATCAATTGTTACTTTTGGTCCCATTTTCCAAGTTGGATGATTTAAGGCTTGTTCTACCGTTATATCGTCTGTAATTTCTTTATCGAAAAATGGTCCACCAGAAGCTGTTAATAATATCTTATCAATTTTATTTTGTTTTTCTCCTTGTAGACATTGCATAATGGCACTATGCTCACTGTCTACTGTCAACAAAGTAGCATGATTTTCTCTTGCTGTATCCATAATTAATTTCCCACCAGCTACTAATACCTCTTTATTAGCCAATGCTACTGTTTTTCCATTTTTTATCATATTATAAGTTGGCTTCAAACCAGCCACTCCTACTAAAGCAGATACACTAATATCAAAATCTGTCAATTTTGATATTTCTTCCATTCCCTCTTCTCCCCAATAAACATTTAAATGAGGATATAATTCTTTTATCTTATCTGCATTTTCTTTCGCTGTAATATAAATATTCTTTGGATTAAATTCTGCAATTTGCTCTATTAATTTTGTAATATTTTTTCCAGCTACTAAAGTAACCGCCTGAAATAAATCTGGATTTTCTCTAATTACATTCAAAGTACTATCCCCAATAGAACCTGTTGAACCAAAAATGGCAACTCTTTTCATCTTTACTCTCTCCCTTCCTTTTAACTTGTTAACTTGCTAACTTGCTAACTTGCCAAAAAAACCCGGAATGAATGGCAACTTGGCAACTTAGTAAGTTATTCTTTTGAAAAGTTGACTGTAGTTTCTCCTACTCCTGCATCTATTTTTATTATGGCATCTCCATTTCCTAATGTTTGATTGTCAGCAACTCTTTGTCCATTTACTACAAAATTACCAAGTCCTGTTTCTGTTTTTATTTTATAGTCTGTTGGTAATCCTATTAAATTCAATTCCATTTTTCCAACGCCAGAACTAATATCAGCTTTTTTAGCCACTTTGCTGGTTAAAACTAGTTTACCAACTCCTCCTTCTAATTTTAATTCTTCAAAATTAGCATGCTTGATAATAGCTTCTCCTGCACCAGCTTGTATTTTAGCATGTTTTGCTAAAATAGTGTCTATATCATATTTTCCCATTCCCATATCTAAATTAATTTGATTTGCTTTTAGATATTCAATTGTTGTTTCATTTACTCCTGTTTCTATGCTAACTTCCTCTAATTCTATATTGTCTGGTAGATAGATAATAACTTCTGGTTTACTCTCCCTTGTATTAAAAATATTACTATGTGATTTTCTGTCTTCTATCTTTAATTTATTTTCCTCTGTTTTACATTTAAATTGGTCTGAAACTTGAGAAGCTTCTACTTTTAATGTACTTCCTTTTTTGATAGTTAATTTACATATATCTAATTCAATATCCAAATTGTTAATATTCGTATATTCTTGTTCCCATTTTGTTACCATAGCTGCATTATTTTTACTACTTTCAAACATTTCTAAGCCTGCTGTAATACCAAAAATAGTAGTGATACCAAAAACAATCATTCCGATGATAAGAAAAGACAAATAAATAGCAAAAGCTATTGCTCCATATTTTATTACTTTTTGAAAAGATGTCATTTTATTTCAACACCTCCAAACATAGCCGTTCCATTGATGTATAAGGTTGGTAAACTTTCATTGTAATTTGTTTTTACTTTGTTATCTACTCCTCCAAAAATTGGTGTTGATTTTACTTTGATATTTACTCCTGTTGGTACTCTAAT
>CANEFU010000140.1 GCA_947426875.1 uncultured Clostridium sp. | reverse complement strand
CTGAAAGAAGAATACGGAAACCCAAGTAGTATATATTCTTTTGGTAAAGAAGTAAAAGAGAAAATAGCAGAAGCACGTAAAAATATTGCTAAATTACTAAATGCGAATGAAAATGAAATTATATTTACAAGTTGTGCAAGTGAAAGCAATATAAGTGCTATCATGAATGCCATTAATAATAATCCGACTAAAAAACATATCATTACAACAAAAGTTGAACATGCTTCCATCATGGAAACAATGAAATATTTAGAAACAAAAGGATATGATATTACTTATTTGTCGGTGGATAAAAAGGGAAGAATAGATTTAAAGGAATTACAGGATGCGATAAAAAAAGAGGATACGTTATTAATAGCTGTTATGATGGCAAACAATGAGATTGGAAATATTTATCCAATAAAAGAAATAGGAGAAATAGCCCAGGAAAATAATATTTTATTTCATTGTGATTGTGTTCAAGCAGTGGGAAAAGTGAAGATAGATGTTAAAGATATGAAAATAGATACCTTGTCATTATCAGGACATAAAATTCATGTACCAAAAGGAATTGGCGTTTTGTATGTAAAAGAGGGAATAAACTATACACCATTAATATTTGGACATCAAGAAAACAATAGACGTGGAGGAACAGAGAACGTACCTTACATAATTGGGATTGGAAAAGCTGCTCAAATGCTTCTTGAGGATAAGAATAAAACAAATGAAAAGATAGAAAATTTGAGAAATAAGATGGAAGAAAAGATAAAAGAGAAGATAGAAGATGTTTATCTATATGGGGATTTAGAAAATAGACTTCCTAATACTACAAACATAGCTTTTAAAGGAATAAAAGGAGAAGAAATATTATTTGTTTTAGAGAATTATGGAATATACGTTGGAACAGGCTCTGCTTGTAATTCTCAAAATGCAGAACCATCTCATGTTCTGAGAGCAATGGGAATAGATTTAAATACAAGTTCCCCTATAAGAATTAGTTTAGGAAAATATAATACAGAAGAAGAAATAGATAAGTTGATAGAGGTTTTAGTTAATATAGTGAAAATGTTGAGAAGGAGAAAATAAAATGCCAGTAATAATTAATTTTAAAGTTTGCGATAATGCAGAAGTTTGTGATGCAATCAAGGTTTGCCCAGTGGGAGCATTTAAGTGGAATGAAGAAAAGAAGACATTAGAAATAGATAAGGAAAAATGTATTGATTGTGGAAAGTGTGCTACTTCCGAAGAAAGCTGTAAGGTAGGAGCTATAAAATTTGCTAAAAATACAGAAGAATTAGAGAAAATAAAAAAGGAAATTGAAGAAGATGAAAGAACCATTAAAGATTTAATGGTAGACAGATATGGAGCACAACCTATAAATATGCCATTTTATTGTAAAGAGGAAGAACTAGAAAAAGTAATATCAACCAAAAGAACAGTATTTGTAGAAGTGTTTAATGAAGATTCAGAAGAATGTCTCATTAAATCAGTGCCTATCAAAGAGATTTTTGATAATCTGGAAATACCAGATTTAACATATAGAAAAGTAGAAGTTGAAACAGATGAATTTATGAAAAAATACGATATAAAAGAATTGCCATCTATTTTAATATTTAAATCGGAACAACTGCTAGGAAAGGTTGATGGATATTATACGAACGAAGAGAAAGAAAATTTGATTCAAAAAATAAAAACAATTTTTACATAGTGATAGGAGTAAAATCATGGAAATCGATAAAACCAATATAACGATTGAAACGTACAATAATATTATTGAAGAATATATAAGTTATTATCAGTCAAAAGAATTAAATGGAAATGTTCAATATCAAAAAGAAACAGATTATTTAGTTTCGCAATTACCTGAAAATGCAAGAATTTTAGATGCAGGAACAGCAATTGGGGATTATCCTAAATATTTAACAGAAAAGTGTAATAAAAACTTTAATGTAATAGGGATTGATGCATCTGAAAATATGTTAAAAAAAGCAGTAAAAAATGCACCAAAAGCGAAATTTGAATTAATGGACATTAGAAATATGAAGTTCATAGAAAATAGCTTTGATGCAATAATTTGCTATGCTACTTTGATTCATGTAAATGATAAGAATTGCTTAAAAATATTGGATAACTTTAGAAATTTATTGAAAAATAAGGGATTAATTGCTATCAATGTGATGGAGAATAATAATAAAGAAAAAGAAATTTTTATACAAGAACCATTTAACCCCAATTATAAAACATATTTTAATAGATATACAAAACAATTTTTTATTGACTACTTTACTACTAACAATTATTCAATAGAAAAAATATATGATAATAAAATACCAGAAGATAAAACAGTAGTAGGAGAAGATTTAGAGGAAACGAATGAATTCACTATAATAGTAAGAAAACAATAAAGGAGTACAAAATGAAATATGCCATAAAAAAGCTAAATAAAAGAAAATTTATATTATGTTTCATGGATGCATTCATTGTAAACTTGTGTGTATATTTGTTACCAGTTGTATTAGTTATATTTACAAAACAACCATTCACACTAGAAAAATTAGCATATTTAATAGTATCTATTATTTTATTAAAATTAGTAGAAGTCGTTTTAAATCATGTGTGGGTAATGTATGTTCAAAGATTTCAAGAGAGCTATGCAAAAGACTTACAATTAGGATATTTTAATAGAATTGCTAATATGAAACCATTTAGACTAAATAAAATACATAATGGATTTTTAAAGAAACAAATAGATATCATTGCAGAAGAATCAATAGAACTTATGGAATATATATTCGAAACAGTTAATGGTTTTGGTATATCAACAATTATATTTTTAATACAGGTAATCAATCAAGATATCAGGATGTTTTATAATTGTTTAGCAATGCTAACAATTATGGTATTGTACAATGTTTGGTTAGGAAAAAAATATATTGCAGTGCAAGAAAATTATAATGAGGAATATTCAAAATACAATTCAATCTATGTGGATTTTTTACAAAACATTAAAACAGTAAAAAGATTAAATGCAATTCAATATGCTAATACAAAGAATGAAGAATCCTTCAAAAAGGTCATTACTAAGTTAGATAAAACGAACTGGTTCTATTCATTAAGGTCAAATGGAATTAACTTTTTTGTGTATTTTATGTTTGTTATGATATTATTTAACTTATATCTAAAAATGCAGAGTGGGGAAGATATTTTATCTTATTTATTATTTTATGCTACTATTTTTAGTGGGTTAAATGTTGAATTGAAAGATTTATCAAGATTATTTATGCATTATAATAAATTTCAAGCAGCAAGTAAGCAAATAGAAAAAATGATAGGAGAAGACAAAGAAACAAAAGATACAATTGAATGGAATATCATAGAAATAAAAGAATTGCTATTCAAATATAAGGGAGAAATGAAAACAACTATCTCAATACCAAATTTTAGTATCAAGAAAAAGGATAAAATAAGTATTGTAGGAAAATCAGGACAAGGGAAGACGACATTTTTAAATATTCTAGCAAGATATATAGACATACCAGAAGAAAAATATTTAATGGATGGAGAAAAGAAAAAAGGGAATTTAGACTTAGCCTATATTTCTCAAGAAATTGATTTGTTTGATTTAACAGTTAGAGAAAATTTGTGTTTAGGAAAAGACATATCAGATGAAATATTGATGAAATATATGGAAGAAGCAGGCCTGTTAGAATGGATTAACGGATTAGAATATGGTTTGGATACAGTAGTAGGAGAAAGAGGGTTAA
>CANEFU010000139.1 GCA_947426875.1 uncultured Clostridium sp. | reverse complement strand
CAATTAAACCCGGAATGGATGGCAACATAGGAAAACAGGGGGAAATTTATGAATGATAAAATTACTATTAAAGGAGCAAAAGAGCATAATTTAAAAAATATAAATTTGGAAATACCAAGAGATAAATTAGTTGTTGTTACAGGACTTTCTGGTTCAGGGAAGTCAAGTTTAGCTTTTGATACCTTATATGCAGAAGGACAAAGAAGATATGTAGAGAGTTTGTCTTCTTACGCTAGACAGTTCTTAGGATTAATGGAAAAACCAGATGTGGAAAGAATTGATGGACTTTCACCAGCCATTTCGATTGACCAAAAAACAACTTCTAAAAATCCACGTTCAACCGTTGGAACCGTAACAGAGATTTACGATTATATACGTTTATTATATGCTAGAATAGGAGTACCTTATTGTCCAAATTGTCATAAAAAAATAGAAAAGCAAAGTATTGACCAAATTATTGATAATATTATGAGTTTATCAGAAGGAACTAAAATTCAAGTGTTAGCACCAGTCGTAAGAGGTAGAAAAGGAGAATTTACAAAACAATTAGAGGGATATCAAAAAGATGGTTTTGTCAGAGTTAGAATCGATGGCGAAGTTTACGAGCTTGGACAAGATGATATTGTTTTGGATAGAAAGAAAAAACACGAAGTGGAATTAATTGTAGATAGATTAGTTATCAAACCAGAGATTGTAAGCCGTTTAACAGAGTCTGTTGAAATAGCATTAAAGCATGCAGAAAAATTAGTATTAATTGATATTATAGGGCAAAAGCCAGTTTTATATAGTTGCAATTATGCTTGTCCAGATTGTGGATTTAGCTTTCCAGAACTAACACCAAGAATGTTTTCTTTCAATAATCCGTTTGGAGCATGTCCAACTTGTACAGGAATTGGATACCTAATGAAAATGGATGAAGAATTAATTATACCAGATAAAAATAAGACTTTATATGACGGCGTCAAAGCTTTTGGAACAAGTACCATGAAAAAAGGCGATACCATGGCGAAGATGTATTTTGAAAGTGTAGGGAAACACTATGGAATTGATATCAAAAATAAAAAAATAAAAGATTTGCCAAGATGGTTTTTAGAAAAGATTTTGTATGGAACAGGAGAGGAAGAAATCGACTTCGAATATGCATCTTATGCAGGAGTTAGGAAATTCAAGGCACCGTTTGAGGGGGTATTACCAACATTAGACAGACGTCATAGTGAAACAAAATCACAAGGGATGAGAGATTTCTATGAAATGTATATGAGTAATTCTCCTTGTTATTCTTGTCATGGAGCAAGACTAAAGCCAGAAATTTTAGCTATCAAAATAGGAGATAAAAACATCAATGAATTAACCGATATGTCAATTAACAAAATAAAGGAATATTTAAATCATCTAAAATTAAACAAAACAGAAACCATGATTTCAGAATTAATCTTAAAAGAAATTGACCAAAGATTACAATTCTTAATGGATGTAGGGTTAGAATATTTAACTTTATCACGAAATGCAGGAACTTTATCAGGAGGAGAAGCACAAAGAATTCGTTTAGCAACACAAATTGGTTCTGGATTAACAGGTGTATTATATATATTAGATGAGCCAAGTATAGGGTTACATCAAAGAGATAATGATAAACTATTAGCAACCTTGAAAAAATTGAGAGATTTGGGAAATACACTTTTAGTTGTAGAGCATGACGAAGATACCATGTATGCGGCAGACCAAATTATTGATATAGGACCAGGAGCTGGAACGCATGGAGGACGAGTTATGGCACAACGGAACAGCAGAAGAAGTAAAACAAGTAGAAGCATCCATAACAGGTCAATATTTAAGTGGTAGAAAGCAAATAGCGGTACCAGAAAAAAGAAGAAAACATACTAAAACAAAGGTAATTGAAGTCCAGGAAGCAACAGAAAACAACTTGAAAAATATCAGTGTTAAATTTCCGCTAGGTGTATTTACTTGTGTTACAGGAGTCTCTGGCTCTGGAAAATCCACTTTAGTAAATGAAGTATTATATAAAACGGTTGCCAAAGAATTAAATGGCTCTAATGAAAAACCAGGAAAATGTAAAGGCGTAAAAGGATTACAAAATATTGATAAAATTATTAATATAGACCAATCACCAATCGGAAGAACACCACGTTCTAATCCAGCTACTTATACAGGGGTATTTGACTTGATTCGAGATATCTTTGCAGCTACCGAAGAAGCAAAAATGAGAGGCTATCAAAAAGGAAGATTTAGTTTTAATGTAGCAGGAGGAAGATGTGAAAGTTGTAATGGTGATGGTGTTCACAAAATAGAAATGCACTTTTTACCAGATATTTATGTGCCTTGTGAAGTATGTAAAGGAAAGCGTTATAATCGAGAAACACTAGAAGTAAAATATAAAGGAAAAACGATTGCAGATGTTTTAGATATGACAGTAGAGGAAGCTTTAACCTTTTTTGATAAAATACCAAAAATCAAACAAAAAATACAAACATTGTATGATGTTGGACTTGGCTATATCAAATTAGGACAACCATCTACTACCCTATCAGGAGGAGAAGCACAAAGAGTAAAACTAGCAACGGAATTATCGAAAAGAGCAACGGGAAAAACATTATATATTTTAGATGAGCCAACAACAGGACTTCATATTGCTGATGTTCACAAATTAGTAGATATTTTGCAAAGATTAGTGGATACAGGTAATACAATTATTGTTATTGAGCATAATTTGGATTTAATTAAAACAAGTGATTATATTGTTGATTTAGGTCCAGAAGGTGGCGATAATGGTGGAGAAGTAGTGGCAGTTGGAACACCAGAACAGATTTGTAAAAATGAAAGAAGTCATACTGGTAAATTTTTGAAAAAATATTTGAAATCATGATTTTGGGGACGGAGGAAAAAATCATGATAATAGATTTGTAAAATTAATTTAGTTATTATAAAAATCCTTCAAATTGTCCATAATAAAAAGGAAAGTGAGGGATTTTTATGTTTAATTTTAGAACAGATTTAGCATCAGAAAGAAGAGAAATATATCAAAAAGCCAATCAATTAGAGGAAATTGAAGGAATAGAGGCAAATCAAGAAGAAATAGACGAGAATATAAAAGTAGAGAGAGTAAAAATAACAAACGAAAACGGAGAAAAAGCAATTGGAAAACCAATGGGAAATTACATTACCATTGACATCAAAAAGCTTAAGATTGCACAAGACGAAGAAATACAAAAAGCAGCTGAAACTTTAACAAAAGAATTAAAACAGGTAATTGGAAGTCATATCGATGCACAAGGGGAAATATTAGTAGTAGGATTGGGAAATATCTATGTAACCCCAGATGCACTTGGACCCAAAGTAATTAATGAAATTGAAGTTACTAGACATATTATTAATTATTTACCACAATATGTAGAAGAAGGAACTAGAATGGTAAGTGCAATATCACCGGGTGTACTTGGAACAACAGGAATTGAAACAGTTGAAATTTTAAAAGGAATTGTAGATAATATCAAACCAAAATTAGTTATCGTTATTGATGCATTGGCATCTCGTAGTATTGAAAGAATTAGCAGTACCGTTCAATTGTCAGATACAGGAATTGTACCTGGTGCAGGAGTGGGAAATACAAGAAGTGAAATCAGTCAAAAAACATTAGGAATTCCAGTAGTGGCAATTGGAATACCAACAGTTGTAGAAACGGCTGTCTTAGTCAATGACTGTTTAGATTTGTTCATTGAAAAACTACAAAATGAAGCAAAATCAAATGAC
>CANEFU010000138.1 GCA_947426875.1 uncultured Clostridium sp. | reverse complement strand
TTACAAAATGTTGGCTAAATTTAAAAAAATAGTCATAACGGAATATTAGGACAATAATTGTGTTATTAATTTTAGCAGGGGTTAGTATAGCGACCTTGACAGGAGAAAATAGTATTTTAAGTAAGGCGCAAAAGGCAAAATTTAAAACAGATGTAGCAAAATATAAAGAACAAATAGCATTAAATAGTTTTATATTAGAAGAAGATAATAGTATTAGTGGACTAAAAAAACAATTAGAATTACAAAAGGGAGCATTAGAGAATGGGTCTCAAAATTGTGAAAATGCATTAGCATTCATGGAAGTGAATTTAAATATGGGAGAGTTAAGTGATATATTGGGTAGGATAGAATACTTACTTTTTCAACTTTCTAATGAGGAGAGTTCTACAAACAGAGAGAAGAGAATAAAAGAGATAGATGACCTAATTCTAGAATATGACAGAATAGTAAAAGATACTCAAATAGATGGTAAAGAAATATGGAATGGAAGTATAAATGAAGAAAATCCATATATCTTAGATTTTGGTAGTGATTATTTTCAACAAGGAAAGATGATAATTACGATTGAGGATTTGAGTTGGGATAAACTGCATGGTACTAGAGAGATAGACTATAATAAAATAGAGGATGAAATAGAAAAAGTGCAGGAAGCTGAACATAAAATATTTAATCAAGAAAGCGTTTTGGGGGCAAAGTATGATGCTAGCATCTATACAGACGTATGGCTAAGCAATCAAGAGACTAATTTAGAAAAGTTATATCAAAATATTTTTGGCACCAATAGCGAAACAGTAAGTGAAGAACAAGCAATCCAAAATGCAAAATCATGGAAAACAACAATAGAATTTATGAATATAATAGATTACACGTATGTTAATATAGATACAAGTTTGCAAAGAATAAAAGAGTGTATCGAAATCATAAAGAATAATAATAATACTGTTGGAGAGGTAAAATCAATTCAATTGGAAATAGAAGAACGAATAAAAGAAATTGATAGAGAGTTAACTTATACACAAGCTGGAAAGAAGAAATTATTGGATGGAAGTTTTCCGTATATGGAAAAAATAACTTTAGAAACATTGGGCATTCAAGCAATATCTTTTGGGAATCAACAAGAAATAGCTAGTGCAGAAACGAAAGTAACAGAAGCAATACAAAAAATAGCTGATTTAAGAGCAATAATAAGTAAAAAACAAACTGAATTAGAACCAAAACGAGAACAAGAAGCAGAAAAAGGATGTGCCTTTGAAATTGATAATGCAACAGCAAAGCCTACTGTAGAAATAGAGGAAAAAGATAAAGATAAATTTCAAATAATAAATGGAGAATTAATTTATATAGGAGATAATCAAAATGAAAAGCAATGGGCATTAGAAATGGATATTCAAGTAAAAAAATAGTAAAAAGAAGTAAAATCCTTGTAAATATGCTTTCCTCAAAATAGAATAAAGAAGAATAGCAAGAATAAAAGGAAGAAAAGGAAATCAAGAAAATCAAGCAATTTTCTTGATTTTTTGTGGTATTTAGGATATAATTTCAAAAGAAATAAAAAGCAAAAAGGAGAAAAATATGAAAGCAATCGAAATTAGAAATAAGTATCTAAACTTTTTTAAAAAACATGGACATGCCATCATTCCATCAGCACCATTAATACCAGAAAATGACCCATCTGTATTGTTTACAACGGCAGGAATGCAACCATTGGTACCTTATTTATTAGGAGAAAAACATCCAGAAGGAACACGATTAGCGGATTATCAAAAATGTGTCAGAACGAATGACATAGAAGAAGTAGGAGATAACCGTCATTTAACCTACTTTGAAATGCTTGGAAATTGGTCATTAGGAGATTATTTTAAAGAAGAATCTATTGCTATGAGTTTTGAATTTTTGACCAAAGAATTAGGAATACCAGCAGAAAAATTATCTGTAACCTGTTTTGCAGGAGATAAAGATTGCCCAAAAGATACCGTATCAGCAGAAGAGTGGAAAAAGGCAGGAATCCCAGAAGATAGAATTTATTATTATGGAAAAGAGGACAATTGGTGGATAGCAGGAGAAGAAGGTCCATGTGGGCCAGATACCGAAATGTTTTATGACACAGGAAAGCCAGCATGCTCACCAGACTGTCAACCATCATGTGATTGTGGTAAATATGTTGAAATATGGAATAATGTATTTATGGAATATTTCAAAGATAAAAATGGCTATTCTAAATTAGCTAAAAAGAATGTAGATACGGGACTAGGATTAGAAAGAATGACCATGTTATTACAAGGCAAAGAAACACCATTTGATACGGAATTATTTAGAACAGTCATGGAAAAACTAGAAGAATTGCAAAAAGTAGATTATATTGAAAGTAGAAGAATTGTAGCAGAACATCTACGCTCTAGTATGATGATTATTTCAGATGGAGGAAAGCCAAGCAATTTAGATAGAGGATATGTCTTAAGAAGATTAATTAGAAGAATGATAAGACATCTAAATAAATTACAAATCAATCTAGAAGAGCTATCCACTTTAATTGAATTGAATGTGGAAAACCTAAAAGAAATGTATCCAGATTTAGAAAAAAACAAAGAAATGATAAAAAATATAATCTTAGAAGAAAAAGACAAATTTGTAAAAACATTGGCACATGGAGAAAGAGAATTTGAAAAAGAAATCAAGAAAATGCAAGAAACAGGAAGTAAAAAACTCGCAGGAGAAATTGTATTTCATTTATATGATACGTATGGATTTCCACCAGAAGTAACCAAAGAATTAGCAGAAGAGCATGGCTGTGAAGTGGGTTTAAAACAATTTGATGAACTATTTAAAAAACATCAAGAGAAATCAAGACAAGGCTCAGAGCAAAAATTCAAAGGGGGATTAGCAGAACAAACAGAAGAAACCATAGCATATCATACAGCTACTCATCTATTAAATGCAGCTTTAAAACAAGTAATTGGAAAAGATGCCCATCAAAGAGGCTCTAACATAACAGCGGAAAGAATGAGATTTGACTTCAACTGTGACCATAAATTAACAGACGAAGAAAAAAGAAAACTAGAAGAATTAGTTAATCAATGGATACAAGAAGGACTAGAAGTAACCAAGCAAGAAATGAGCAAAGAAGAAGCTATCCAATCAGGAGCAGAATGTATGTTTATTGAAAAATATCCAGACATTGTAACCGTATACAGTATAGGAAATGTATCAAAAGAACTATGTGGAGGGCCACATGTAAAAAACACCAAAGAATTAGGAAACTTCAAAATCAAAAAAGAAGAATCTAGTTCATCAGGCATTAGAAGAATAAAAGCAGTTTTAGAAAAATAACAAACAAGGATTTAGGGACGTGTTAAAAATCCTTATTTATTAAGAAAGGAAAAGAAAAAATGGAAGATTGTTTATTTTGTAAAATTGTTAAGGGAGAGATACCTTCTAATAAGGTATTTGAAAATGAGGAAATTTTAGCTTTTTATGATATTAATCCAGCAGCACCAATTCACATTCTAGTCATACCAAAAAAACATATAACTTCTTTAGCTCATCTAGAAAAAGAGGATGAAGCAATCGTAGGAAGAATTTATGGTGTAATTAATCAAATCGCAGAAGAAAAAGGATTTAAACAAGATGGATACCGTGTTATCGTTAATTGTGGAAAAAATGGAGGACAAGAAGTAATGCATCTACATTTCCATATATTAGCAGGAAAAGAACTAGGAGAGAAAATTGTCTAAAACTATACACTTTTGATAATAGATGTGATATAATTAATATAGTGATA
>CANEFU010000137.1 GCA_947426875.1 uncultured Clostridium sp. | reverse complement strand
TGGTCAAGGCTGGAAGCCATTCATATGAAATATATTGAAATTTCACTTTTTAGGTCTTTTTCTGAAATAGAACGAAATGTGTACAAAGTAAGAAAAAGCGGTCGAACCGTTAAAACGAAATGAGGTTAGTAATAAAAACTAATAAATTTAGGTGGTACCACGAAAGATAGCCATTTCGTCCTAGAGAGAATCGGACGAAGTGGCTTTTTGTATGAAAAGGATGTGAAAATGTGGAAAGAAATAAATGTTTAGAGTACTATTTAGATTCTAGAGTTTATAGCAGTGAGGAAGTACAACAAAGTATTGAAGAAACGAAAAAGGAATTTCCGAACAAAAAAATAAAAGTAACAATATCTTTAAATGATTTTGGAATGTATATCATTACTTTTAAATTTGAAAACAAGAATAGCTATTTTAATAGAATTAAAATCAGTATTTGGAATCGATTTCGAAAACCACTATTATTAGATAATGGAAGCGATAAAAGAAAAGTAGAAAAGCAATATGGACAATATAAAAGTACAAAAACATATCGCCCCTATTAATTTTGGAAGATAAGACAAGAAAGGAAGGAAAATGGAAATGAAAGAAAAAATCACAAAAATAAGAGAAAATTCAATCCAAGAAATTAGTAATTGTAAAGAAGAAAAAGAGTTAAATGAGTTAAGAGTAAAATACCTGGGAAAAAAAGGAGAATTAACCATTGTATTAAGAGGAATGGGACAGGTGGCACCAGAGGAAAGACCAGTTATAGGAAGTTTAGTAAATCAAGTTAGAGATGAGTTAGAACAATTCATTCAAAAAAAAGAAAAAGAATTTAAAAGAAAAGAATTAGAAAGAAAGTTAGAAACTGAAAATATAGATGTTACAGAGCCAAGTAAAAAGATAAAGTTAGGGTCTTTACATCCAATTACTCAAATTATAGAAGAAGTAGAAGAAATCTTTTTAGGTATGGGATATCAAATAGCAGATGGACCAGAAGTAGAAAAAGCAATTTACAACTTTGACAAATTAAACACACCACCAGACCATCCAGCAAGAGATTTGCAAGATACTTTTTATATTACAGAGGACATTGTTTTAAGAAGTCAAACATCACCAGTTCAAGCAAGAGTTATGGAAAATCAAAAACCACCAATTAAAATCATTTGTCCAGGAGCTGTATATCGTTCCGATAGTGTAGATGCTACCCATTCGCCAGTATTTCATCAAATAGAAGGATTAGTAGTGGATAAAAATATAGCTATGACAGATTTAAAAGGAACGTTAGAAATGTTTGCTAAAAAATGTTTGGGAGAAAATACAAAAATTAGATTTCGACCACATCACTTTCCGTTTACAGAGCCAAGTGCAGAAGCAGATGTATCTTGTTTTGTATGTGGAGGAAAAGGCTGTAGAGTATGTAAAGGAGAAGGTTGGATTGAGCTATTAGGATGTGGAATGGTACATCCTAACGTATTAAAAAATTGTGGAATTGACCCAGAAGAATATTCAGGATTTGCTTTTGGATTTGGTGTAGAGAGAATTGCAATGGCAAAATTCGGAATTGAAGACATGAGATTGTTATTTGAAAATGATGTTAGATTTTTAAAACAATTTTAATCGTAATGAAAAATAATTGATTAAAAATTTAATTAATTAAGGAGTGTTGAACATGGGATTTTTTGGGAAGAAAATTAATTTATATAAAGAATATAGTATAGGGCAAGCTATGTGGTTATTAGCGCAACCAGAATTTAAAGATATATATACCTCAGAAGTTCTTGAAAATGGCAAGGTTAGAATTATGACAATCGAAGAAAGTAAACAATTAGAAGCTAGATATAGAGAGAGAACAAAAGCATTCAAAGATAGCTATAAAAATAAAATAACGAATTTTAAGGAATATAAAAAAACACAACAAGATGATGAAAAAATAATAAATTATAAGGATTATCTTTATGAAAGAAATTCTGAGAGAGAACAAGAAATTGGATAGGAAATAAGGAGAAGAAAATTTATGAAAGCAAGTATAGAATGGTTAAGGGAATATAGTGATATTGATGTAGATGCCGTTAAACTAGGAGACATCTTAACAATGACGGGTTCTAAAGTAGAAACCATAGACCAATTAGGAAATGATATTAAAAATGTAGTGGTTGGAAAGATATTAGAAATAGAAAAACATCCAGATGCTGATAAATTAGTTGTAACGAAAGTGGATGTAGGAGAGGAAAAACTGCAAATTGTTACAGGAGCAAACAATATAAAAGTAGGTGATATAGTACCAATAGCGAAAGATGGTTCTGAATTGCCAGGCGGTGTAAAAATAAAAAAAGGAAAATTAAGAGGAATCGATTCTTGTGGTATGATGTGTTCTATTGGTGAGTTAAACCTTACAACAGCTGATTATCCAGGACAAATTGAGCATGGCATCATGATATTAGACCCAAAATTAGAAAAAGATTTAGGAAAAGACATTGTTGAAGTCCTAAACTTGAAAGAAGAAATTATAGATTTTGAAATTACTTCTAATCGACCAGATTGTCTATCAATCGAAGGACTAGGAAGGGAAACAGCAGCGTCTTTAAATAAAACATTTACAAATCCAAGAAAAAACATAGACGAATTAGAAATAGAAGATAAAAAAGAATTAGAAGGATTAAAAGTTGATATTACAGCACCAGATTTATGTTATCGATATGTAGCAAGAATTGTTAAAAATGTAAAAATCGGACCATCACCAGAATGGATGGTAAGAAGATTAAAAGCATGTGGAGTTAGAAGTATTAACAATATTGTAGATATTACAAACTATGTTATGTTAGAAATGGGTCAACCAATGCATGCCTTTGACATTAATTCAATAGAAGGAAAACATATCACAGTAAGACGTGCTAAAAAGGGAGAAAAAATTACAACATTAGATGAGCAAGAAAGAGAATTAGACGAAAACAATTTAGTCATAGCAGACGATAAAAAAGCAGTTGCTATAGCGGGTGTTATGGGAGGATTAAATTCGGAAATAGAAGCAGATACCCAAACAGTGGTATTTGAATCAGCTGTATTCTATGGAGGAAGTGTCAGAAAAACAGCTAAAAAAGTAGGACTAAGAACAGAAGCTTCTTCACGATTTGAAAAAGGATTATCAGCGGAAAATGCTTTAAGAGCAGCCAATAGAGCAGTAGAGTTAGTGGAATTATTAGAAGCAGGAGAAGCAGTAGAGGGAAAAATTGATGTCTATCCAACCAAGCAAAAAATCAATCAAATTAAATTGGATGTTGCCCAAATAAATAGCTTATTAGGAACTTCTTTATCTAAAGAAGAAATGATAGCCATATTAGAAAAATTAGATATAAAAGTAGAAAAGGATATGGCAATTAGCCCATACTTTAGAATGGATTTAGAATTTGTTGCTGATATAGCAGAAGAAATTGGCCGTTTCTATGGCTATGATAAACTGGATTCTACACTTATCAAAGCAGATACAACACTAGGCGTTAGAAACAAAGAGCAAAGCATCAAAAAGAAAGTAGAAGAAGTATTGGTTAACAGTGGACTTTCAGAAATTTATACCTATGGATTTGTAAGTGAAAAAGATTTAGAATTATCGAATATTAGTGAAGAAATAAAAAAATATGCTATTACCATACAAAATCCATTAAGTGACGAATATAAACTAATGAGACCGACCACTGTGCCAAGTATGATGCAAATCTTGGCTACCAATGCTAACAAGAAAAACCAAAAGGTAAAACTATTTGACTTATCGAGAAACTATAAAAATATAAATCAAGAAGTACAAAACAA
>CANEFU010000136.1 GCA_947426875.1 uncultured Clostridium sp. | reverse complement strand
AAAACCGGCCACCGGGCCTGCCCACAATTCCCCCCTTCACGGCGGTCCCCATTCATGCGGGAATTAAGTGGTCAGTTTTATATAAAAAGTTCAAATAAAACCCCGTAATAATTGACAACCCCTTTAGCAAACTTGAGAATTATTTTATTTTCCAATCTTTTAAATTTCTTTGAATGGCACCAAATAAATTAGCACGAATCATAGGGATGTTTTTCGTTAAAGAAAAAATTAATTGTTTCATATCTTCTCGTTTAGAAGAGCCATCCATAGGACAGACTTTAGGCATAACAGTAAAGTCATTTTTTCGAATAAATCTTCTTATTTCTTTTTCAGGAGTATAAATTAAAGGTCTAATTAAGGTGATTTTAGAGCGGTCCATATAACTAACGGGAGAAAAAGTACCAATATTTCCTGTATATAACAAATTAAGTAAGAAAGTTTCTAAAACATCATCTTGATTATGACCTAATGCAATTTTATTACACCCTTCTCTAATAGCAATTGAATTAATTACACCTCTACGTAGATTAGCACATAAAGAGCAAGGATTTTTTTCTTTTCTAATATCAAATACAATTTCTTTTGCGTTGCTATTTTCGATGAATAAGGGAATTTCTACAGCATCGCAAATTTTTTGTAAAAAATCAATATCAAAAAATTCAAAACCTGGATGAATGCTAACAGCTATTAATTCAAATTTTTTAGGGTAAAATCTTTGTAGGGCTTTTAAAGCATGTAATAGCGTGATGGAATCTTTACCACCAGACAAACAAACGGCGATTTTATCTCCGTCTTGTATCATTTTATATTCTTCTATTGCTTTTCTCATATGACTCAATATTCTTTGCATGATTGCACCAATCCTTTTCATTTATCAAAACCATGATATTGATTATAATAATAATTTAAACATCTAGCCATATAAGGAGCTTCGACATCGTAATATTCGGCTAGTTGGGTTGCGGTTGTCAATCCTTTTTTCATTAACGCTTTGATTTCTTCGTAGGGAAAAAATTCTTCCCAAGCTTTTTTATCTGCTTTATGCTCCATTTTTTCGATTAACTCATATTGACTGTTCGTGCGATAATAAGCACCTGCCATATAATGTCCTAATTCTTGAATTAAGACAGTATTTTCTGCAACCTGTCCTTTTACCTTTTTATCATCTACCACAATAGCAGTTAAATCATGATAATGTGCTATCATGCCATCAGTAGAAAACAAGTTGTGATTGATATAATGAATGTTTTCTTCTTCCATCTTTCTATATAAATCAGTGGTTTCCATTCAATATCCCTTTCAATCTTTTAAATCAAGCGTTATTTTTAGGTTTTTCTT
Organism: uncultured Clostridium sp.; assembly: GCA_947426875.1. Taxonomy (GTDB): domain Bacteria; phylum Bacillota; class Clostridia; order TANB77; family CAG-508; genus CAG-269. Next base: position 2,473 of record CANEFU010000136.1, on the reverse strand, counting down.
TCTCTTCATTTTTTTGCTTAGCAAGTAGACCTTCTATAATATTTTTAGCAATTTCTTGATTTTCTTTATTCAGACCTTTTATGCCAGTAGCAAAAGCGATATCAATATCGTTTAATTCGATAGGATTAACATTTCTGACATCTGATTTTCCAAGAATATAATCTAAAGAAACACCAAAAAAGTCAGCTAGAATAGCCCAAGTTTCAGAGCTAGGGTCTCTTTCTTCTCTTTCATATTGACCAACAGCTCTATCGCTTTTTTTGATTATTTTAGCAATATCAGATTGTAATAAATTTTTTTCTAATCTTAATTCTTTTAATCTATTCATGGATAAATCCATCCTTTCGAGAAATAGTATACTACAATTTGTTGTGTTTGTAAATAAGAGAAAACAGAAAGTTCAAAAAAAGTTAAAATAATATTGACAAACAACAAATAGTTGTATATACTACAAATGGTTCGGAAAGGAGGGAAATATGAGCATTACTTTAATTGTCGTAAAAATAGGAATAAATCCTATGAAAAAATACAAAAAATGACATTTCTAGTGCATACCATTTTAAAGAATAATATGGTAGAAATAAGAAAACTAGAAAGAAAGTTAGGGGATACAAATGATAAATGATTTTGAAAAATTAAGAGCAAAGTTACATGAATCAATAGAGGTAAATGGCTTGAATTCAGAAAAAACAAGAAACATAAGCAAAAGATATAATGAATTGATTAATTCTTATTATCAAGAAAAAAAGCAATATCACGAAAATAATATAATGAATAGAACCTATTTAGAATCAATTACCTGTTTAAAAAAAATAGCCAAAGATTTTATTAAATTTCCCAGTATTAAAGAATGGAATTATTATGCAAAAGAAAATAACTTGCTTAATTCAGAAAGTTTAAAATACATAAGTGGAAATAATTGGCACGAATTAAGAAATAAAATTTCATCAGATATATTGTAGTATTTTCAAGAGGTTTAAGGCTTTTTTGTCGAAAGTGGGTTTTGTTTTTTATTTTTCTGTATAGTATAATACAAAACAAAGAGATAGCTAGACCGCTAAACCTTGCTATCTCTCTAAAACACATACACACTCGAAAGTATGTATATTTTTAGTATAACCTTTTTGAGTGTGAAAGTCAAATGATTTTTATACGAAAGAAGGTTTTTATTTTATGAAGAATGAAACATTAAATGATTTGGTGGAAAAAAGGCTTCAAGAAAATACAACTTTATTTACCAAAAGAGAATTAGCCTATATAAAACAGAATAGAAATTGTATTAAAAAAGTATACCTTTTGGGGTTTATAGATGCCAAACAATGTTATGAAAAATAATAGATAAAAAGGTGGGAAAGAATAGATAAAAAAACTCCCACCGAAGTGGGAGGACAGTCAAAAGTATATATTATGACTGTCCAATGCCCGAAGAATTTTGTCCTTAAAGGCAAAAGGTTCTGGTTGTAACTCCCAATATAAACCATTGAAAGCTAACTGGGCATTTGCTACGAATTTGCGATTTTCATCGTAAATTGTAGCTCTTGAAGTCTGGCTACCATTATGTTCATAATCGATAAATCCCACAGGTATCACCTCCTTGTGGGTGAAACAAGAAACTATAAATAGTTTCCATTAACAGGTGACTATGCTTTAATTATACCATAGTTTTACATAAAAAGTCAAAAACCAATCAAAACGAATTGAATTAGTGATTGACAAAAAGGTAAAAATATTATAATATGTTTTAAATATTTAAAAGTATGGATATGTGCCTATAGCTCAACAGGATAGAGCACCCGCCTCCTAAGCGGGCGATAGAGGTTCGAGTCCCCTTAGGCACACCAAAAACGAAGCTTGGCATTGTGAAATATAAATGGTATCATGAAAGGAAGAAAACATGCAAGAAAAATTCATGAAAGAAGCCATAAAAGAGGCAAAAAAAGCAGCAGAAAAATTAGAAGTACCAGTGGGATGTGTTATCGTAAAAGACGGAAAAATAATAGCAAGAGCACATAACCAAAAAGAAACGAAAACAGACACAACAAAACATGCAGAAATCATAGCGATACAAAAAGCAAGTAAAAAATTAGAAGCATGGAGATTGTTAGAGTGCGAAATGTATGTTACCTTAGAGCCATGTTCTATGTGTGCAGGAGCCATCATACAAGCTAGAATAAAAAAAGTATATATAGGCACAATGGACGAAAAGACAGGAGCATGTGGTTCGGTTTTAAATTTGTTGCAAGATTATCCTTTTAATCATAAAGTAGAAGTAGAAACAGGAGTCGAGAAAGAAGAATGTGAAAAAGTTCTAAAAGAATTTTTTAGAGCATTAAGAAAGAAAAAGCAACAGAAGAACAAGAACTAAGAAACTAAGGAGGAAGAATGAAGAAGAAATATTTTCATAGAATTGCCATTATATTAATTTTTACTATCATTTTATTTGCATTAGGAATTATGATACTAAGATATCATG
>CANEFU010000135.1 GCA_947426875.1 uncultured Clostridium sp. | reverse complement strand
GAAAAAAGTAGTTGACTTATTTATTCCTAAAAAAGGTTCAAAAGAGTATAGAAAAGTACAACAATACTTAAAAGATGCAGCTTCTCATTTAAAAATGGAGTGGCTATACATGAATCGAATTATGATGGCAATTGTAACTTGTATTGCTTCTATCATTATCTTTACACAAATGCATGTGGTGGCAATCAATTATATCTATACTGAGCCAACAACAGATTATGACCTTATGGGTGGATTATCAGAAAAAGATGCCAAAAAAGGAATGGAAGTAACAGAAGAAGACAACAAAGTACTAGACCAATTTAGAGGAAAACCAAAAACAACAGAGAAAGAAATAGAAATAGCAGTCAGAAGACTAAAATATTACGAAGAAGCAGATAATGAAGAAATTGCAAAAGCAGTTAAAAGAATTGATGGTAAATTGCAAATTATCAATAGTGAATATATGCAATGGTTTGAATTACTGTTAGCTTTCGTGTTTGCTGTAGTTGCTTATATGGCACCAATTTGGCTATTGATTTTCCAAGTTAAAATGAGGCAATTAGAAATGGAAGACGAAGTAATGCAATTCCAAACAATTATATTAATGCTTATGAGGATTGAAAGGGTAAATGTTGAAATTATTTTGGAATGGCTGGAAAGATATTCTAATATCTTTAAAGCACCGATTACGAAATGTGTGAACAACTATGAAGCTGGCGCATGGGAAGCCTTAGAAGCGATGAAAGATGAAGTAAGTTATATACCATTAATTAGAATCGTAGAAAGTATACAAGCAGCAGTTGAAAAAATACCAATTACAGATGCTTTTGACGAATTAGATTCAGAAAGGGAATATTATCAAGAAAAAAGAAAAGAATCAAATGAAAGATTAATCAAAAGAAAAGGATTAATTGGAAAGGTAATTGGATTTGCACCTATGGTATGTATGTTTGTGGGATATTTAATTGTTCCATTAGTATTCATAGGATTGACCAGTATGTCATCATCTTTCAGCTCAATGACAGCAGCAAAATAGTAAGGAGGAATAACCTATGGAGAATGCATCAAAAGCCTTAATCATGGCAGCGGGGGTATTGGTTTCTTTAATTATAGTAGGAGCATTAGTACTTACATACAATAATTTATCAAGCTATCAAAAAGTGGGACAACAAAATACCAAAGAAGCACAAGTGGTGGAATTTAATAATCAATATGAAACGTTTAATCGAAACAATGTAAGAGGAAGTGATTTGTATTCTTTATTAAATAGGGTAGTAGACTATAATAGAAGAAAATCAACAAAAGGAACAGGAGACGATAAAGGACAATATTTAGCTTATGAGCCTATGACAATTACTTTTGATTTGAATGGAAAATTAAGTGAATTTTATGTAAATGAAACAGCGACATCAGTTGACCATATCATAAAAACCGATAAATATATACAAAGTGGGACAAAAAATGACTTTGAAAATGGTATCCATCAAAAAGTAAAGGACTTAGAAACTGAATATGGTGCCGATTCATTAACTAACCTAACGACAGGAATGACGAAGATTTTTATTACGAGCAGTGAGGCTAGTAATGAAAAGAAAAAGCAAGAGGCAATTGCTAATTTTAATTCAGCTTCTAAAAAAATGCACATAAATGACTGGAACCAAATAAAAGAAGGAAGCAAAATTAGAAAAGATGTATACTGCTATTATGAATATGTACAATTTAAAAGAGCAAGATTTAATTGCGAAGGAAATAGCATCAACGCTACCAATGTAAAATACAATGAAAAAACAGGAAGAATAGTAGAAATGAATTTTAAATTTACAGGAAAATTCGAATAAACGATAGGAGAAAAGAAGAATGGAGAATGCATCAAAAGCATTAATTATGGCAGCAGGTGTATTAATTGGAATGATAATTATATCATTGGCAGTTTATTTATTCTTGTCCTTTGGTAGTAGTTCCGCCCAATTACACCAAGAGCAAGAAGAACAACGATTAAATCAATTTAATACACAATTTACTTCTTATGTGGGATTGGATAATACGATATATGATGTGGTTACAGTAGCTAATTTAGCGACTGAAAATAACGCATATTATCAATTTACGAAAAGACCGACGCTAACAAATGGCAAAGATAATTATATTTCAGTTAAGCTTGATAGTAACTTCATTGAAGGAGGAACGGATAAAAATCCAGACTATAATACATTGATTTCGGATGAGTTGAAAAAACAAACGAATGGTTCTTTGCCACTTTACAAGTGTGAAGTAGAAATAAGTGCCAATACACAAAGAGTTTATAAAGTATTTTTTACAAAAAAATAATTGAAATTTAAAACAGATAAGGGTATAATAAAAAGGATGAAAAAATTAGCAATATTTTTCTTAATAGTTGCTATGATAGTGGCAGGAATTTCTTATATGTATTTACAGTATAAAGCCAATTATTATACAGCAAAAAGAGAAAATCAACAATTTGAAAGTTATAAAGACCAAGAAATTTATGGCTCAGAGTTGACGACGATTATGAATAAAGCAGTCGATAATAATCAAAAAAATGAGGTCGAAAAAGATAAAAAAGGAAAATATATCGATAATGATAACAATTCTATTAAAATAGAGATTAAAATGTTAGATGTCGATAAAACTTATGATATGGAAACGCTATACAATGGTGGAATTGATAAATTTGTGCAATATTATAGTGAAATCAAATTTAAATGTACCCAATTAGCATATCATAAGACAACAAATAAAGTAAAATATTTGCTATTTGAGCAAATAACGCAATAATTATGTTATTAACTTTGCTAGCCTTACGTTAGCTAAAAATATAAATATAAAAAGTATTCAAAGGAGGAAAAATTATGGAAAACGCATCAAAAGCATTGCTTATAGCAGCAGCCATATTAATAGCAATCATTCTCATCACATTAGGAATTTATATTCTAAATCAAGGGTCAGAGGTTGTTAAAAGTAATAATTTATCAGAAGTGGAGATTATGCAATTTAATGAAAAATTTTCAACTTTTGAAGGGACTAATGTTAAGGGAAGTCAAGTAAATTCTCTATTAACTAGAATTGTACAAAATAATGTAGCCAATCAAGAGGATACAAGTAAACAAGTCAAAGTAGAAGTAACCTCTAGTAATTGGCAATCTGGAACTAAACCAACTGGAGCACAGGCAACTTCTGGTTATGCAAAAGCACAAACAGGAAAGACATATAAAGTAACTTGTACTCCAAATGAGAAAACAGGACTAATTACAGATATTAAAATAGAAGATCCAAGCTAATAATCAGAATAACAAACGAGAGGGTGTGATAGAATGGAAAATGCAGCAGAAGCCCTAAAAATGGCGGCATTTGTATTAATATTTGTTATGGCATTAACCATTAGTATCAATGCCTTTGGAGAGGTAAGACAAGCTTCTCAAGCTATCTTAGACAATCAAGATAGAGAATATGATTATACTTATGTAGAAGAAAATAAAGACGCAAGTGGGAAATCCGTTACAGATAGAATTGTAAATGCAGAAACGATAGTGCCATCCATTTATAAAGCATATAAAGAAAATTATAAAATTGTATTTCAATTTCATGATTCAAGTTTAAGTCAAGGCTTATATCAAAAAGCCAAAGAAAATAGCTTGACAGAAAGAATACCTGTTTTTTCCATTGATTTAGAGGAAGATGTATTAGGAAATGATAAACAAAAAGAAGAATTCATTCATGCTTTATTATATGGTACAAAATATACAAATGAAATAAATGAATTTAAAAAATCCGGAATATTCTTGAACGGAAAAGATTTTTATGATATAATAGTAGGGA
>CANEFU010000134.1 GCA_947426875.1 uncultured Clostridium sp. | reverse complement strand
AATCCTTGAAGTATGTATGTGCTCTTGTAAAGGCTATCATTTCTGTAGTGCATACTGGGGTAAAATCTCCTGGATGTGAAAATAATACTAACCATTTCCCTTTATAATCTTGCAATTTTATTTCTCCAAAAGTAGTATTAGCTTCGAAATCTGGTGCTTTTTGCCCTATTTTTACATTTCCATTCATCATTAACTCATAATCCATAAAAATAAACTCCTCTCCATTTTTTATATCATATGAGAGAAGTTTATTTAAAGTTACTTTCTTTTCTTACCTTTCCAATAGGCAAGCACTCCCATTATCATGAGAACTACCACTCCTATAGCAATCCCTACAATAACAGAATTATACAAATTACGATTATTTTGATGATTAGCATCCTCTATTTGTGCCTTCTTCGTATCTATACTTAAACCCTCTATATGATAAGCGTTTTCTAAATCCTTCTTTTGTTGTTCCAATTCTTCTTGATATTTTTGTTCTTCTTCCAGATTTCTTTTATAAACTTCAATTTGATATTTCTTTTTCGTAAAACCGTTAGGAGCTGTTACTACGATGCTGATGGTATTGTTTCCTTCCTTTAGTTCATCCTTTCCGCTTATCTCAACTATTGCTTGCTCATTTTGCGGAATGGCAAGTATATTAACATTTTCTGTTTCATTGGATACTTCCGCTTTGTAATTAATTTCATCCATATGAAAAGGGGGATTTAATAAAACATTTTCGATTGCTAAAATTTCCAAGTTTGTATTAGCTAATTCTAAATTAGCCGTTTTTGTTACTTGAATGGTATATATCTTATTTTGCGTTTTATCTGCTGAAGTTACTCGAATTGTAATAACATTTAATCCTTCTTTCAAATTTGTATTACCTGTTGTTTCAACCATAGCATTAGGATTTTCAGCAATAGCTAATACTCCTAAGTTATGAATGTCATTTGGTATGGTTAAATAATATTCATAATTGTCTTTTTCAAAATTAGGTGTTAAGCCCTCCTTATCTAATCTTAATGCTTGTAAAGCAGTATTGGCATTTTGTGTATCTGTACCTTGCTCTTCTTGTTCTTGTAACTGCCAATTTGTTTTTTCTCTACCAATTTGTATCTGTTTTTCTTTAACTTCTGTTTGTATTAGTTGTCCTGTTTGACTATAAAATTCTCCTTGCAAACTAAAAGTAGTAAGTCCATCCTCTTTTGCTCTAAACTTAAATGTAACAAGTTCTCCCTCTTTTGCTCCTCTTCCACCTTCTATATCATACCAGACAAAAATAACGCGATTGCCAATTACATTTGTATTATCGGAACCACTTATATACTCCAACTTTAGCTCATCAAAATAAAGTGAAAAATCAAAAGCAGCTGTCTTAGCGTTTTCAATAGAAACCGTTATTTCTACTTCTTCTCCTTTTTCTATCACCTCTTTGTTGCTACTTACCAAAACAACACCTGTATTAGTAGCATAACTAATAGTATGAAAGGCATAGCAAAAAATAAATATAAAGATTCCTATGACAAAATTGATTCGTTTCATTTTTTTCTCCCCCATAATCTTCTCCTTTATCCTTGTTCTATTATCTGTAATCCCAAAATATGTCTTTGGATTAATAATAAGTCCACTGAAGTTGGCTTTTTACCGTTTTTGCTAATGTTACTTGCTTTTCTAAATATTTCTTCAACTGGTTCTATTTCTAATATGTGTCGTTGTAATACTAGTAAATCTATACTGTTAATTTTCCCATCTCCATTTGTATCTCCATATACAATAATTTGATATTGTCTTAATAATTTTCCTTCTTCTTTTATTCTTATTTTTGTTCCTGTTCCAACAATATCTGTTTCTTTTAAAGGTTGATTTTGATAATTAACTATTTCGATATCTAAATCAGTGGTGATTTTTTGTAGGATATCTGATACCGTATTCTGCTCATAATCTATTCCGCTAATTTCTAAGCTATTCACCGTTAATGAGCTGTCAATATGAATTTCGGAATCATCCATTTGTCTTACTACAATTACTCTACATTCTGCTTGTATACTTGGATTCTCTTTCGAACTTGCTATCATTGTAGTTTCTCCTATTTGTTTTGCTATAATAATTCCATTTTCTTGTATGGTCGCTATTTCTGGATTTTTACTATCATAATCAATTGTTTTCTCATTAGCATCATCTGGTTCAATATTTCCATTGATTTGAAAAGTATCTCCTACTTGCATATAAATTTCTTGTTGGTCTAATGCAATTCCTGTTACTCTACTATATACATTGATATTCATTTGACTTTGCACGTTATTTTCTTCCGCTTTTGTTGTAATTGTTGTGCTTCCAGAATGAAGTGCTTGTATATTTCCCTGTTCATCAACTGTTGCAATTTCTGGATTGCTACAAGTATATAACACTTTATGATTACTTGCTTCTTGTGGCAAAATGGTTACTTGTATTTGTTTTCTTTCCCCTTTCTGCAAAGTTGTATTATCCATTGTTAATTCAATTTTTTCTATTTGAACAGGTGGAAGCTCTGTAACATAAGTTTGATAAATATAACCAATGATTCCATTTTCTAATATTACCTTATCCCATCTTTCTCCTGCCTGTTTTCCTTTTGCTATTCTTGTCATTTTGTCTAAATTATTTACTGTTGTAATAATTTCATAAGAAGTAGATGGTCCTGTTCGTACATTAACATTATTAGCATTGCAATATATCTTAGTATTATCTTGTATAAAGTCATTGGTATTAATGTTAGGACTTTGTGTTGGTATGGTTGGCATATTATGATAAACCGGAATAATAAAATTCATAGATGTTTCTAATAATCCGCTCTTTTGATACCCATTATAAATCGATTTCGCTTCGTTAGATGGTGCTAATACATTTGTCATATATTGATGAGAAAATAAATTATCTCCTCTATCATCATTAACATCAAATTTCTGTAAATAAATTGTATTTTGTCCTACATTAATATAACTAGAACCGATGAAAATACCTCCACCAGTAATCGCTCTTTCTTTAGTATTCCAAGGAATTAAAAACTTATCTTTGGTTGCTTGACTAGCACCTTTTCCATCTTTCGCGTATTGCAATCCTTTTTTGATGGCTCCCATTGGCTCAGGTGAGCTTGTTGCTCCTATGTTATAAAAATTGTAATAGCCTTCAAAACCAGCTACTCTTCCACTAATTGAACTATGAGATAAAAAGGGACCTACTTCCTGTTTGATACGAGAAGCTAAATGATAAGGGCTAACCTTTGAAGTTTGTCCACCTCTTAGTATTAAATCAGAATATTTTTCATTCATATTTATAGTATTTCCACTGCTATCTAAATAAGAAACTTTTGTATGATAAAATTCAGTTCCATATAAAATTTTCTCAACTCCATCTAAATTATTAGTATCAGCATTGTATGACAAGCCTTCAAATTGAAAAAGACGACCTTCATTTAAAAAATTTCTTGGGTCCATACAATATTCTACAGCTTGCCTAGAACTATCAACCCAACCACTATCTACCTCCACATTGTATTGACCGTGGAGTTGTATTTTTCCAACTATCAGAATAGTTTTTAGGAACCAGATTTTTTCCAAAAATATTCTCTTGATTAATCACATAATTCCAATCTAAATTTGTATATAAAGCTGTAAACTTCCAATTAGGATGTTTTCTAGCTAACTCTTTCAAGTAAGGCTGATAACTACTAGGAAAACTTTCAATACCGTCCAACTTAGTAGAAGCAACCACTTGAAAATATAAAAACAAACCAATTAACATCACTACAAATAAAATAATAATGAAAATATCTCTTCTAAAAATTTTACCATTTTTT
>CANEFU010000133.1 GCA_947426875.1 uncultured Clostridium sp. | reverse complement strand
GAATTTGCAATCTATATAAGTCTGTTGACGGGCGTTTTAATTTTGCTATTAGTACTAGATGAGTTAAAAGGAATTATTGCCTTGTTACAATCATTAGCAAGCAAAGCATCTATTAATGGAACTTTTTTAACTTTATTAATAAAAATAACGGGAATTGCATTTTTATCTGAATTTGCTGTCAGTATCTGTAAAGATTCTGGAGAAGGAGCAATTGCTAGTAAAATTGAAATAGGAAGTAAGATTATTATAATATCTATGTCAATTCCGATAATTTCTAGTCTGTTAGAAATTATCTTAAAAATATTACCATAAGGAGCACAAATGAATAAGTATGTTAAGATTTTACTAACACGAATCGTATTATTAATTATATTTATATTGTTATTTACAGTAAAGAGTTATGCGACTACAGATGAAACCATAAAAGAGCAACAAGCAGAATTTGGGATACAAGATTTTTTGAAAAATTCGAAAGAGTATATGGGAGAATTTTTTAAAGATATGGATGTAGAAGATATCATGCAAGATGCCATTAAAGGGGAAGTAGATAATTCTAGTTTAGTAAAAAGAATTTTAAATCTATTGGGCTCAGAAGTAATAAGTAGTATGAAAGCAATAGGAAGTATTTTGACTATTATTATTATACATAGTGTTTTAAAATCAATTAGTGAAAGTCTTGAAAATGATGGAATTTCAAAATTGATTTATTATGCACAATATATTTTAATTGTTACCATTATTATGGCAAGTTTTTCAGATATTGTAAAAATGGTACAAGATACAACGACGAATTTAGTAGCGTTTATGAATATGTTAGTACCACTCCTAATTACTTTAATGGTATCAACAGGAAGTATTGTTACAAGCGGAGTAATTGAGCCTATTATTTTGTTTATGATAAATTTTATAGGAAATATCATTCAAGATATTCTTCTACCATTACTAATGATATTTACTGCTTTAATCATTTTATCGAAGCTTTCAGAGCAAGTACAAATTGATAAGTTATCAAAATTTTTAAAATCAGGCATTGTTTGGTTTTTAGGATTTATTTTGACGATATTTGTAGGCGTTATTTCGTTAGAAGGAACCATGTCAAGTAGTGTAGATGGAATTACAGCCAAAACAACAAAGGCAGTCGTAAGCTCTGCTATTCCAGTAGTAGGAAAGATACTAGGCGATGCTGTAGACACCGTACTTGGTTGTGGCATTATTCTAAAAAATGCAGTGGGATTAGTTGGTGTTATTATTATTCTAGGAATTTGTATTATGCCAATCATAAAATTAGTCATGCTGACACTATCCTATAAATTATTAGCAGGAGTTACACAGCCGATTGCTGATGAAAAAATAACAGGTTTATTAGAGCAAATAGGAGATATTTTTAAAATATTTTTAGCAGTACTAAGTAGTATTTCTTTTATGATTATTATAGGGACAACTCTTGTTTTAAAAATATCCAATAGTGGAATGATGTATAGATAAGGAGTCATACAAATGATAGAATTTATGAGTTCTTGGGTCAAAGGATTAGGATTAGCCATTGTTATTGTGTCTATTTTAGAAATGTTATTGCCCAATAATAAAACCAAAAAGTATATTAGAATGATAATGGGTATTTATGTTTTGTTTACCATGATTTCGCCCTTTATTTTAAACCAAGAAAAATTCAATCTGAATGATATTCGTTTAGAAGACTATGCTACTACACAAACAAGTACAGAATTGAATCAAACTTCTATGAATCAAAGGATAGAACAATTATATAGAGAGGAATTAGAAAAGGATATCACAAAAAAATTAAAGGAAAAAGGGTATGAAGTAACAAATTGTAAAGTAAAAGCACAAATATCAGATAAAGAGGAAGAAACTAAAATAACAAAGATAAAAATAGAAGTGCAAAAGTTACAAGAAGTAGAAAATAAGCAAGAAGAGGAGTTAGAAACAGAAATTGTTACACAAATTCAAAAAGTGAAACCGATTGATACGACTTTAAAGGAAAAAGCAAAAAATAATTTAGAACAGCAGGAAACAAGTGTAAATAGGCAGGATATTCAAAACATTAAAAAGTTTTTAATAGAAGAATATGGGGTGAATGAAAAATGTTTAGAGATAAATTAAAACAATTAACACAAGGTGATTCGGAAGAAGGGAATAATAAAAAGAAAATAGAAAATTTAGTGTTTTTTGTGGTATTACTTATTATAACAATTGTGATTATTAATCTTATTTGGAATGGAAATAAACAAGTTACCAAACAAGAAAATAATAACAATTCCAAACAGCTAGCCAATGTTAATACAACCAACAATGCTACAGGCTCAACAATAACAACGGATAATTTGGCAGAACAATTAGAAGAAATATTATCAAAAATACAAGGCGTAGGAGAAGTAAGAGCTTTTATCAATTATTCAGAATCGAGTGAAGTAGTAGCTATGTATAATGAAACAAGTAAGGTTAGTAATACAGAAGAAAATGATACCTCTGGTGGTAGTAGAAAAATACAAGAAACAGATTCACAAAAAGATATTATTTATAAAGAAGAAAATGGAGAAAAAACACCAATTACACAAAAAGTAATTCAACCAAAAGTAGAAGGTGCCATTATAACAGCAAAAGGAGCTAATAAAGCAGAAGTAAAAACTAATATTATACAAGCAGTAGAGGCGGTAACAGGCCTTGCTACTCATAAGATACAAGTATTTGAAATGAATTAGGAGTCATCATGATTTTGGGGACGGAGGAAAAAATCATGGTGATACGAGTATTGGAAGTGAATTAGGAGGGAATCAAAGAAAATGAAATTATTTAAGAAAAATCAAATTATTATTTATGTGATTGTTTTAATGTTAATGACAGCAGGTTATTTAAATTATACTACTAATACAGAGAAACAATCAGTAGAAACTTCTATGCAGATGGAAGCAAATGACGATATGCAATTAGCTGATATAGGAGATGCTACATTAGTAAATAGCAATGATGTTATGTCAGAAAATACGACGAATACTATGGGGGATGCCAGCATGGTAAGTTCACAAAATGAAACAACAGAGGAAGACAAAACAATAGAAACGAATAGTAATGATGCAAATGATTATTTTGTGAAATCAAAGTTAGAAAGAGATACTATGTATTCACAAATGATAGAAACATATGAAAAGGTGTTAAATAGTAGTAATTCATTAGAAACACAAAAACAATCTGCCACACAAGAAATACAAAAAATTAATGATGCTAAAAACAGTATTATGATATGTGAAAATTTAATAAAAACAAAAGGATTTGAGAATAGTATTATTTTTGTAAATGGAGATAGTATTAGCATTATTATTGAGGCACAAGAAATAAAACAAGAAGAAGTTGCTCAAATTCAAAATATTATTGCAAGAGAGATGAAAGCAGCGATAGAAAATATACATATTGCAACGAAATAAGGGTAAAAAAATAAGCCCTTATTTTTTTAGGCAATATCCATTCGTCATTTTTCTAATATATTCTCCTATTTCTTCATTAGTCAAATCTAATTCTATAATTAAGTTTCTAAGAACATCTCTTCTAGGTAAATCTTCTTCATTGTCGATTCTTACATATTGTCTTAAACTAATGCCAAGAAGTTGAGACATTTCTTCTTGCGTATATTTCTTAGACTTTCTTTTTTCTTTAATCATAAAATCACCTTTTTTATAGAATTAAAATAATTATGTCACAAATTTTAAAATAATTGTATTGACATTTTGTGACATGTTAAAACAAAATAAGAGTAGATATTTTGTAACAATTGAAAGTCCTTATGTTTTCTTAATAAAAGTTTATCTATTTTTATTCGTAACCCTGAATCGTTACGATATTTTAGAGAAAAACGTAA
>CANEFU010000132.1 GCA_947426875.1 uncultured Clostridium sp. | reverse complement strand
ATCCAAGGAAAACTAGAAAAAAATAGTGGAATATTTTTTAATATCCAAAAGATATAAATTATATTTTTTTCTACTGTTATTATTTTTTTAGAAATAAAAACAAATGTAGAAGAATATACCGAATTCAATAATATACTAAATTTTAATTATAAATTTAGAGATATTAATAATAAACTAATCGATTTAGAAAATTATGATAACATACGAATTCAAACAGATAGTTTTATGAATTCCAAAACTTTTCAAGAGTTTGTATCTGGGATAACAGGAGCAAATGATGAAGAAGCAACTAAATTAGATATTGATACAGAAAGATTTTTAACATATTCTTATATTTGTATTAATCAAGACGCATGGGATAATGATAATCAATTTGAAAATATAAAACATCAATTTAGTAAATATGTTAATATTTTACCAGCAGATAGTAGTCGAGACTATGAGTATGAAAAAATAGAGGTGTTTTCAAAATGGAAATATGCTAAATTAGGATTAACTAAATTAGGCATGATGTTATTTTCCTCTAGTAGTGACATCAATAACTATACCATTTTGCCAGAAGAATATGAAAATCAATATTTTTATACCTATATTTTCAATCTTTATAAAAAAATATATTTAAAGAAAATGGAAAGAGAGCTCAGAGATACGATTAAAATAAAAAAGAGAAGAAAGAAATTCGTAGAATTCACGAAAAACTTATGGGTACAAGAAATAACAGAAGATGAAACAGGAACTTTACTAAATGATAGATTACAAAAAGTATTTGAGTTAGATAAACTATATAGAGAAGTCAAAAGTAAATATGACATCTTTTATAAAGAGATGAATATTGAAAAAGAAAGGAAATCAACTATCATAATGGCGATTGTGTTAGGAATTTCGTTAGTATTAAATGTATTAAATTTTATTGCCTTACAAAGATATTTATAGAATAGGAAGAGGAAAAATGAAAATTTGTTGTGGGACAGACATCATCGAAATAGAAAGAATAAAAGAAATTATAGAAGACGAGAAAACAGGAAAAGCATTTTTACAAAAAGTATATACAGATACAGAAATTGAGTATTGTGAAAGTAAAAAAGCACAAAAATATCAACATTATGCTGCTAGATTTGCCGCTAAAGAAGCTGCTTTCAAGGCTATTTCTGGACAATTGGAAGATAAGTATGCCATTAGCTGGAAAGACATAGAAATTAGCAATAACAGTCAAGGAAGACCAGAACTTAAGGTAATAGGAATCGACCTGAAAAATATCGAAGATATTGATTTAAGTATATCGCACTGTAAAGAGTATGCCGTAGCCAATGTAACTTTGTTAAAAAAATAACAGATTAGCAATAGTTTAATTAGCTCCATCAGCGAGGATATAAAAACATCGAACCGATGCATACAAAGGGGGTAAAAATGGAATTATTTGATAGTCATGCTCATTTAGATGACGAAAAATTTGAGGAAGATAGAGATACTTTAATAGAGCAAATAAGAGAAGCGGGAGTAACAAAGTTAATATCAGCGGGATATAGTTTAGAAGGTTCTAAAAAAGGAAAAGAATTAGCAGATAAATATGATTTTATTTATACAACAGCAGGTATTTCTCCTAATGATATTCCACAAACAGAAGAAGAATTGTGGATAATGTTAAGTGAAATTCAAAAAATAGCAAAACAAAGTAAAAAAGTAGTGGCAATTGGAGAAATCGGATTAGATTATTATTGGAATCAAGAAAATAAAGAATTACAAAAAGTAGCATTTAAAAAACAGATTGAATTGGCGAACCAACTGAAATTGCCAATTGTAATCCATACGAGAGAAGCTGTTATGGATACATTAGAAATATTGAAACAAGAAGAAGTAACTAAAAAAGGTGTATTTCATTGTTGTCCTTTAAATCGAGAATTGGTAAAAGAGGCATTAAAATTAGGATTTTATATTTCTTTTGCAGGTCCTGTAACCTTTAAAAATTCTAAAAATGCCAACGAAATCATTGAAATGGTACCAAATGAAAGAATGTTAATTGAAACCGATAGTCCTTACTTATCGCCAGAGCCTTTAAGAGGAAGAAGAAATGACTCTAGAAATGTAAAATTCATAGCGCAAAAAATTGCAGAAGTAAAAGGTATGAATATAGAAGAAGTGGCAAAAATAACCTATCAAAATGCAGAAAGAATATTTTTAAATAGCAAAAAAGACATATTAGATTTTTAATATGTCCTTTTTTATATCCATTTTATTTTAAATTTCTCAAAGCTTCTACTCTGTCCTCTATGCTAGGATGAGTAGACCATAGAGAAGATGTTTTTTTCTTTCCCTCTTTTGTATTCTTTTTAAAGGGATTTACAATATACATATTAGCAGTTGCACTATTGGCAGTTGCTAATTGATTATCATCCGCATCTAATTTTTCAAGAGCAGAAATTAGACCATCTGGATTACGAGTAAATTCAATAGCGGTACTATCAGCAAGAAACTCTCTTTTACGAGAAAGAGCAAGTTGCATCAAAGAACCAAAAATAGGAGATAAAATCAAAAAGATAAGTCCTAGTATCATAAGAATTCCATTTCCTTTATTATCACTATCTCTATCGCCATCTAATCCACCCCAAAACAAAGCTCTGGAGAACATATCAGAAATCATAACAATAAAGCCTACCATAACAGAAACGACACAGCTAAGACGGATATCGTAATTTTTAATATGACTCAATTCGTGAGCAATGACACCTTCTAATTCATAATAATCCAATTTATTTAAAAGACCTGTCGTCACACAAATAACAGCATTTTCTGGATTTCTTCCTGTTGCAAAAGCATTTGGCTGAGGGTCATCTACAACATATAATCTAGGTTTAGTAGATAAACCAGAGGTAATCATCAAAGCATCTAAAATATTAACAATTTTCAAATCTTCCTCTTTGGTAGCAGGTCTAGCTCTATTAAGAGATAGAACTATTTTGTCACTATAATAATAAGAACCCCAAGAAGAAGCAATGGAAAAGGCAAGGGCAATTACAATGGAAAAGGTTCCTAATCTTAAAGCATGACAAATATAGTAAATAATTAAAGTAATAACAATAATAAAAATGGTTACAATAATGCCAGATTCTATTTTATTTTTCTTTATATTTTCAAACATTTTAAATCCTTTCTTCATAGAAAAGGCTGGAAATTGATACAACCTCCAGCCTCCCTATTTTTAATAAATACTATGAATTTGAACCAAAATCTACTTTTACATTTTTTCTAGCTTCATCGCTTTCTGCTTTGAATAGGTCATGTGCTTTGAAGTGGAACATATTAGCAATGATATTAGAAGGAAATACTTGTAACTTAGTATTGTATGCAGTTACACTATCATTATAAAATTGTCTAGAAAAAGAAATTTTATTTTCAGTATTTCTTAACTCTTCTGATAAGTCTGTAAAATTTTGATTAGCTTTTAATTCTGGATAACTTTCAGAAACTGCCATAATGGTTTTTAAAGCAGTAGATAATTGATTATCCAAATTAGCTTTTTCGGAAATAGTTTGTGTATTAGCCCATGAGGTTCTAAGTTCTGCTATTTTTTCAAAAGTTTCTTTTTCGTGAGTCATATAACCTTTAACAGTTTCCACAAAATTTGGTATTAAATCAAATCTTCTTTGTAACTGTACATCTATTTGACTCCAAGCATTGTCTACTTTTATTTTAGATTGTACAAGACTATTGTACATTCCAATAACAGCAATGACAAGAACAACCACAATGGCTAAAATAATCCAACCAATCATATGAATGCCTCCTTAATTCTATTATATACAAATTCATCATATCATATTAAAAAAAATTATACAATAAAATTATGAAAATATTGTCAAAAAATGTAATGAAAACTTATAGACATAAAATTTCTTCCTTGATAAAAT
>CANEFU010000131.1 GCA_947426875.1 uncultured Clostridium sp. | reverse complement strand
TTCATCATTTTTATGGATAGGATTACTTCCTACTGACCTAGCATCAGAAGCAAAAGTTGGATTAATATATTTTTCACTTTCTTGATTAAGAGTTTGTGTAGCATTATTATAACTTTTTTTAGCAGAATCTAAATCACTTCCACCAAGTGTGATATCTTTAACCGTTTTATTGGTTATAATTTGTAAACCATAAGGAGAAGAAGTTTCATATAAAACTCTACACAAGATTTTTCCTCCTAAACCACTGTCATATAATACATAGTCACCAGCTTTTAACTCATTTACATCAGTCTTAGGAGAATCCATTACTGTGTTTTCTTTTGATGTTTCTCCTGCTTCATTTTTAGGAGTTACGAAAATACGTATGGAAGCTATTAAGATTAATAATAGAACAATAAGGATTAAAAGAGTAATCAAAGTAATTCCCGATGATTTTTCTTTCATGTTAATCCACCCCTTTATAAAAATTCTTTAAAAGAAGTATAGCATAATGAAAAAATAGCGTAAATAGTTTTGTAACAAAAAAAGTTGCAAAAAAAAGAAAATAAGCATATAATCTAACAAACCAGAATTATGCCTTAAGAAAGGATGAGATAAACCATGAAAAATCTAACAGTAAAAGAAATCATAGAAGTAACAAAAGGAGAACTAATACAAGGAGATATAGATTATATTTGCAAAAGCTATTCAAAAGATACTAGAACGATACAAAAAGGAGATACTTATCTAGCAATAAAAGGAGAAAATTTTGATGGCAATTTGTTTTGGAAACAAGCTTTAGAAAAAGGAGCCGACTGTGTTATTGTTTCAGAAATTGCCTATGAAGAAGAAAAAGACAAAGAAGTATTAAAAGGTAAAACAATTATAAAAGTAGAAGATACATTAGAAGCATTATATAAAATAGCAGAGCGAAAAAGAAGTTTTTACGCTATCCCAGTGATAGCCATAACAGGAAGTGTTGGAAAAACAAGTACAAAAGATATCGTGGCTAATGTTGTATCACAAAAGTACAAAACACTAAAAACGATGCGGAAACAATAACAATAATATTGGGTTACCACTTACGATATTAAAATTACAAGACGAAGAAGCTATGGTGTTAGAAATGGGAATGAACCATTTTGGGGAAATTAGTTTGTTGACGAATATTGCTAAGCCTAATATTTGTGTTATTACAAATATAGGAACTTCCCATATTGGAAATTTGGGTTCCAGAGAAAATATATTAAAAGCCAAACTAGAAATATTAGAGGGGACGCAAAATCCAACCATTGTTATCAATAATGATAATGACTTATTACATAAATGGCAAGAAGAAAATAAAGACACGATGAATATTATTACTTATGGAATACAAGAAGCAAGTGATGTTAATGCGGAGCAAATTGTATTAAAAGAAAATAGCAGTGAATTTACTTGTAATCTTCCAAAGGAAAGTGCAAAAATAAAAGTACCAGTAGGAGGAGAGCATTTTGTTTTCAATGCATTATGTGCGGTAAGTGTAGGGAAAACATTAGGCATTGAAACCAATCAAATCAGAAAAGGAATTGAAGGATTTGAATTAACGAAAAAAAGAATGGATATAGTAGAATTAAAAAATGGAGCTAAAATAATCAATGATGCTTACAATGCAAGTCTAGAATCTATGCAAGCAAGTCTAAAATATTTAGCAGAAGGAAAAGAAAAAAGAAAAATTGCCGTTTTAGGCGATATGTTAGAATTAGGAGAGTATACACAAAAGTTACATGAGAAGGTAGGAGAAGCGGTCTATAAAAACAAAATAGATATTTTAATGTGTAGTGGAGAAAACATAAAATATACGATAAAAAAAGCAAAAGAACTAGGAATGGCAGAAGAAAATATTTATTATTTTGAAGACAAAGAAGAATTAACGAATCAATTAAAAGAACTCATAAAAGAAGGAGATATTATTTTACTAAAGGCATCCAATGGAATGAGATTTTTTGATATTGTTGAGAAAATGCAAAAAATATAAAGGAGTGTGAAGGAAAACATGGCAAAAACAAAATTAGGAGTGATTTTTGGAGGAATGTCAACAGAAAATGAGGTATCTGTTGCATCAGCTAAATCCATTTTAAAAAATTTAGATAAGGAAAAATATGAAATTTATCCTATCTATATAGCAAAAGACGGAATTTGGTATCAAGAGGGAGAAGATAAAGAAAAAATAGAAGATATTATAGGCTATTTACAAAGTTTAGATGTTTTATTTCCTGTATTACATGGATTATATGGAGAAGATGGAACGATACAAGGTTTATTTGAATTGTTAAAAAAACCATATGTAGGATGTGGTGTGTTAGCCTCTAGTGTAGGAATGGATAAAGCGTATACTAAAATAATCTTTGATAGAGCAGGGTTAAAGCAAGCAAAATATGAATATATTCGAAAAGATAAAGAAAAATTTATCTATATGGATAAACACTTTAATGAAGAAAGATTACAACTAGAAGAAGTGGCAGAAAAAATTGTACAAAATTTAACATTTCCCATGTTTATCAAGCCTTCTAATTCCGGTTCGAGCGTAGGAATTAACAAAGCAAAAAATATAGAAGAATTAAAAAAATATATTACTTATGCAGCAAAATTTGATAACAAAATTTTAATAGAAGAAGGAATTGAAGGAAAAGAAGTGGAATGTGCTGTACTTGGAAAAGAAGAAGTCATTGCTTCCTGTGTAGGAGAAATAAAATCGGCAGAAGAATTTTATAGTTATGATGCGAAATACAAAAATGAAGAATCTAGGACAGATATACCAGCTAATATACCAGATGAAATAGCAAATGAAATTAGAAAACAGGCTGTGAAAGCTTTCAAATCTATAGATGGAAAAGGTTTATCAAGAGTAGATTTCTTTGTAGAAAACGAAACCAATGAAATTTATATTAATGAAATCAATACATTGCCAGGTTTTACCAATATTAGTATGTACCCAAAACTATTTGAAGCAAGTGGCATTACTTATCAAGAATTATTAAGTAAATTAATAGAATTAAGTGAAGAAAATCCATAAAAACTATGGATTTTTTTTCGATTTATGATATAATAGGCTTACCTAATTTTTGGGGAGGATGTTAAAAATGGTATTTAAAAATTATTATAAAATATTAGGTTTAGAAACAAGTCATGTATCAATTGAAGAAATAAAAAATGCCTATAGACAAGCTGCTAAAAAGAATCATCCAGATGTAAATGTAGGAGATACCCTAGCAGAAGAAAGAATAAAAGACATTAATGAAGCTTATAAAACATTGTCGATTCCGGCATCAAAGAGAAAGTATGACAAAATATGGAATTCACGTTTTGGTAAAAATCAAAAAGCAAAAGGAAATATTGTTGAGATGTTCCTAGGAAATATAGAGCAAGAAGAGAAGACATCTTTTAAAAATACTTCTATAAGAGGAGAAGATATTGAAACAGAAATTAATATAAGTATACAAGAAGCATTTTATGGAAAAGAAAAGGCAATATCGTTAAGAACGGTAGAAGGAAAAATGAAAAGACTGGAACTAACTATACCAAAAGGAATTCGAAACGGAGAAAAGCTACGTTTAATAGGACAAGGAAAACCAGGAGAAAATGGTGGGAAAAATGGAGATTTGTATATCAAAATAAACATTGAAGATGGTAAAAAATTCAAGTTGAAAGGTTG
This sequence comes from uncultured Clostridium sp., assembly GCA_947426875.1. Lineage (GTDB taxonomy): Bacteria > Bacillota > Clostridia > TANB77 > CAG-508 > CAG-269. Next base: position 235 of record CANEFU010000131.1, on the reverse strand, counting down.
TGACTTATATACAGACCTATTATTAACTCCATGGGAAGCGGCTTTAGGAGCTAGAGCAAGTATCCATTCCATTGATGACGAAACGAAAATATATATACCACAGGGAATTCAAAGTGGAGAGAGAATCAAAATTCCAGGAAAAGGTTATCAAGCTGGAAATGGCGAAAGAGGAGATTTAATTGCAGAAATTAAAGTAGTTGTGCCAAAACAATTAAGTCAGCAAGAAAAAGAGATG
>CANEFU010000130.1 GCA_947426875.1 uncultured Clostridium sp. | reverse complement strand
CCGGAATCTTTGGCAAGTTAAACCCGGAATCTTTTAGCAGGCACACACAAACTTATTAGATAATAAAGAATAAATAAGTAAAAAAATATGTAAAAAAGTATTGCATATTTCTTTACTATATAGTATAATTTTATTGTTCAAGAAACAAATCTTATAAAGAAAGGAGGATAGGAAAATGGAATTAGAAATATTAAATAAGATATTAATACAAGTTGAAAAAATTGGAACAGATTTGTCAGAATTTAAGAAAGAAATGTACGAATTTAGAGATGAAATGCATGAATTCAAAGACGAAATGTATGAATTTAAAGATGAGATGCATGAATTCAAAAAAGAAATGTATGAATTCAAAGATGAAATGTATGAATTTAAAGATGAAATGTATGAATTCAAAGATGAGATGTATGACTTCAAAGACAAAGTATATGCAAAGTTTGAAAAAAATACAGGAGAAATAGCAAGTGAAATTCATGAAGTCGCAAAACTAACAAGCAAAAAAATGGAGCAATTAAAAGAAGAAATAAAACAAGAAATAAGAGAAGAAATAAAAGTAATAGTAGATATAAATGAAAAAGAGCATAAAGTATTCAGAGCACAAATTGAAGAATTACAATGTATCAAAAGATACCTTCCTGCCATATGCGAGAAATTAGAAGCAAAAACAGCATAAAAGATACATAATGCTTAAAATCCCCTTAGAAAACGAAGTTCTAGGGGGATTAAACTTATTTCATTAACATAGGACCAATCTCTGTTACCGTACCAGCACCAAGAGTTAAAACAATATCATTTTCTTCTACATTATTTTTAAGATAAGAAACACATTCCTTAAAATCTGGAATATATTTTGCTTCTTTTCCAATAGAAATTAATTTATCAACCAAATCTTTAGAAGAAATACCATATGTATTTTTTTCTCTGGCAGCATAAATATCTAAAACAATAACATGGTCAAAATTTAATAAGCTATTTGCAAAATCACTTAGTAAATTTTTAGTTCTACTATAGGTATGAGGTTGAAAAACAACCCAAGAATGATGAAACTTTTTATGAGAAAGTGATTTAGCAGTAGCTGAAATTTCAGTAGGATGATGACCATAATCATCATAAATACTAACTTTGTTGTCTATTTTACCTTTGTATTCAAACCTTCTATGAGCACCGTGTAAATTTTAATAAAGCAGATTTTATAGCTTCCTTTTCAAGATGATAGGTATGACATAATGCGATACAAGCTAAAGCATTCAATACATTGTGAGTACCCGGAACAGAAAGTTTTATGGTATCAAAAAATTCACCTTTATGATAGACATCAAAGATAGCAAAACCATCTGTATCAAAGTTAATATTTTCGGCATAAAAGTCAGCTTTTTTATTTTGAATTCCATAAGTAATAGGCATTGCATTCGTATATTGAATTAAATCAAGGCAATTCGTATCATCACCATTTACAACTAAAATACCATCATCTGGTAAAAGTTTTACATATTTAATAAAAGCATTTTTTATGTTATCAAAGTTTTTAAAATAATCTAAATGGTCATTATCGATATTTAAAATAACTTCTGTCTTAGGACTGAATTTTAAGAAACTTTCTACATATTCACAAGCTTCAATAATAAAATGTTCACTGTTTCCTACTAAATAATTTCCATTTAATTGTTTTAGGTAAGCACCAACTTGTATACTAGGATTGGTACAAGCTTCTAAAAAGCATAATGAAACCATAGAAGTAGTAGTGGTTTTTCCATGTGTACCAGAAATACAAATGGTATCCTGATAACAACGAGTTAATTCTCCTAAAAAATCAGCTCTTTCAATAGTTGGAATTTGTAATTTTTGTGCTTCCAACATTTCAGGGTCATCTTGCTTGATAGCAGCAGAATAAACGATTACATCAGAATTGGCAACATCTTCTAAATTGTGACCAATTGTGACTTTAATTCCTTTTTGAATTAAAATATCAATATTCTCAGAAGTAGATGCATCAGAACCAGTAACGGTAAATCCCCAATTTTTCAAAATAGCCGCAATACCGCTCATGCTAACGCCACCAATTCCAATCATATGTATATTTTTATATTTTTTGATAGTATCAATATTTGGCATTTGTAAACACTCCTTTTTATAAACAGGTAAATTATATAATTATCTACTTAAAAATTCAATAGTTTCGTAAAAATTTAACCAAAAAATATAGTATGGGAAAACCTCATATAGTGTATGAAGTAAAACTAAAAATGTTACATAAATATAAAATTTGATTTTTTTGTAAAAAAAAGAAGGAAAAACATTTTTTATGAAGAATATTATAAATGTACATAAGAAACAAGCTATATGTACAAAATAATTATAAAACTTAAGGAAGGTAGGTGCACTTAGAATGCAAATTACAGATGTACGTTTAAGAAAAGTAAATTCAGAGAACAGAATGAAAGCTGTTGCTTCTGTAACATTCGATAACGAATTCGCAGTACACGATATCAAAGTTATCGAAAGCCAAAATGGATTATTCATAGCTATGCCAAGCAGAAAAACTCCAAACGGAGAATTCAAAGATATAGCTCATCCAATCAATGCTGAAACAAGAGAGAAAATTCAAAAAGCTATTTTAGAAGCTTATGAAGCTCCAGAAACAGAGGAATCAGCAGAATAATTAATAAAGGTTAAAAAGGCACTTTAAAAAAGTGCCTTTTTGTTATCGGTAAGAAAAGAAATTTAAAGAAAAACTTGAAAAAAAGCGAAAAACAGGTTAAAATAGATAATAGTTCAAAACAAAGGAAAGTAGGAAAAACAATGTATTTAATAGTAGGATTAGGAAATCCGGAAGAAGAATATAATGGGACAAGGCATAATATGGGCTTTCATACAATTAATAAGATAGCAAACCAATATCAAATCAGTGTAACAAAAAGTAAATTTAAAGGATTATATGGAAGTGGAATCATAGAAGGCGAAAAAGTTATTTTGTTAAAACCACAAACTTTTATGAATTTAAGCGGAGAGAGTATACGAGAAATTCTTCAATTTTATAAAATAGGGAAAGAGGAATTAATAGTTATCTATGATGATATTGATATAGACCCAGGAATCATAAGAATAAGAAAGGCAGGAGGAGCAGGAACACATAATGGAATGAAATCAGTAATACAAGAATTAAATACACAAGACTTCAAAAGAATAAGAGTTGGAATAGGAAAGCCAAAAGAGAAAGAAGATTTAATTCACTATGTATTAGGTGCAATATCGGAAGAAGACAAAGAAAAGTTAGATAAAGGAGCAGAATTAGCAAAAGAAGCAGTGATAGAAATTATAAAAAATGGAATAGACAAAGCCATGAATCAATTTAATTAAAAAACTTGCCATTTAAACCCGGAACTGTTGACAATTTAAATTAAACTTGCCAAATAAACCCGGAATGGTTGGCAGAATTTATAATAGAAGGGGATTAGATATGACAGAAATTATAATACAAACAGGAAATGATGGAAAACAAATAGCTTTAGTGGAAAATGGAAAATTAGTAGAATATTATGAAGATAATAATGAGTTTATAAAAAAAGAAGGAAATATTTATATTGGAATTGTTAAAGATATTATAAATGGTATGCAATCGGCTTTTGTAGATATTGGAACAGAAAAGAATAGTTTTATTCATTTAAAGGATATTTTGCCTAAAATTGATGAAACAAAAGAAAAACAAAATGATACAATTCAAATTAACAAGGTGTTAAAGCCAAATCAAAAGTTATTGGTGCAAGTGAAAAAGGATAGTAATGAGAAAAAAGGAGCAAGGGTATCTACTCACATAAATTTGCCAAGCAAATATATTGCTTTACTTCCTAATACTAATATTATAACGATTTCACAAAAAATTGAGGATAAAAAAGAGCAAGAAAGATTAATTA
>CANEFU010000129.1 GCA_947426875.1 uncultured Clostridium sp. | reverse complement strand
TTTCTTGTTTCATAGTTGATTTAATGGTTACAGATGGCTCTATCATTACGATATCTTTCATTGGTTGCAAGATATCTTTCATTGTTTTAGCTGCTGATGGTGCCCAAGAACCATTTTCTAAAATGGCAATTTTTCTATTTTGATAATTTCTTTCTTTTAGTTTGGTTAAAAATTGTTCCATTGGCACAAATACACCAGCGTTATAACTAGATGCTGCTAAAATTACCTTATCGTAACGAAAAGCGTCTTCTACGGCTTCTGCCATGTCTTCGTTAACTAAATCTGTTAAAACTACTTTTTTGGCACCTTTTTCCTCTAATATTTCTTTTAATTTTTGTGCCGCCTTTAATGTATTTCCATAAATAGAAGCACAAGCTATGAACACACCATCATCTTCTGGCTTATAACTGCTCCATATATCATACTTCTCAATATAATGTTCTAAGTTCTCTTTTAGAATCGGTCCATGCAAAGGACATATCATTTTAATCTCTAAAGTAGTAGCTTTTTTTAATAGAGCTTGTACTTGTGCTCCATATTTTCCTACAATTCCAAAATAGTATCTTCTTGCTTCACAATCCCAGTCTTCTTCCGTATCTAATGTTCCAAATTTTCCAAATCCATCTGCTGTAAATAAAATTTTCTCTGTCTGTTCATAAGTTACCATTACTTCTGGCCAATGTACCATTGGTGCCATAAAGAATTGTAAGGTATGTTTTCCAAGTTTTAGGGTATCTCCTTCTTTTACTACCACTTTTCTTTCTTCTAAATCCATATCGAAAAAGTTAGGCAACATGGTAAATGTCATAGCATTTCCTATTATTTTCATATGGGGATATTTTTCCGCTAATAATCCAATATTATAGGCATGGTCTGGTTCTAAATGAGAAACAATTAAATAGTCTACTGTTTCTCCGTTTAATTCTTTTTCTAGATTTTCTAACCATGTATTCGTAACTTTTCTATCAATTGTATCTAATACAACATTTTTTTCATCTTTTATTAAATAAGAATTATATGCCATTCCATTTGGTACTTCATATTGTCCTTCAAATAATCTTATATCTTTATCGTCTGCTCCGATATAAAATATAGAATCTGTTATGTTTGTATCCTTCATTTTTACCCCTTTCTATAAATTATGCTTCATTTTTCCTATAATATTCTTAATTTTGTAAGAAATCCATTGTAAGTTGTCACTAAACTATTAGAATTAAATGCAATTTGTTCTCCTTGTACTTGCCATTTTCCCTTATTGGCAATTAGGAAATCGATTACTTCTGCTTCTATATCTAACATTCTTACTAGTTTATCCATAGAACTTTCTAATTCATTTCTTTCTTTTTCTGAAATTTCAATGTCTTGTGTGATAAATTCTTGATACATATTAATACAATAAGCATTTGTTGTTTCTGCTTCAATATAAGAATTGATTTTGTTTTCTTCTAAGTAACTTAACATCTCTTTTCTATTTTCTTCTAATTGTTGCTTTGTTTCATTTAAATATTTTTTCGTTTCTACAAATTCTGGTCCATCCTTTTGATAGTTTTCTACGGTTAGTAGTTTTGCCATTCTCTCATCTTCCATTAAAGTTTTTATTTTGTATACGGTATTGAAAAGGTCTCTGGCATAATTTTTGGCTGCTTTTTCTACTGTTGCATATTTTCCCGTTGCTACAATGTTTTCTGTTTTTTCATTTAAAGCTGTGATATCAAAGTCTTCAGAAGATGTTATTTCTTCTATTTGTGTAAATTCCTCCACTATTTTTGCCTTTTGTGCTATGTCATTCATAAACAAATATCCTCCTGCTAATGCAATCACTAATATGATTACTCCTATTATAATGGCAATTTTTACTCCTTTTTTCATACTATTTTCCCCCTTCTTTTTTCTCCCCTTATTATATCAAAAATATTTTATTTGTAAAGTCTCCATTCTTATTTATTATTATCCTTTCATTCCTAGTAACAATAAAAATAACCAACCGTTCAATTCGACTATTTTCTCTTGACATTAACTTTATTTAGGCATATACTAAATCCATAAAATAAAAAGGAAAAGGAGGCAATATAACATGGATAACTTAATAGAAATTAGATGGCATGGTAGAGGCGGTCAAGGTGCCAAAACAGCATCTTTATTATTAGCTGATGCAGCTTTCAATACTGGTAAATATATTCAAGGTTTTCCAGAATATGGCCCAGAAAGAATGGGGGCACCAATTACAGCTTATAATCGTATCAGCAGTACACCAATTACAATCCATAGTAACATTTATGAACCTGACTACGTTGTCGTAGTAGATGATACTCTTTTAGAAAGTGTAGATGTTACATCTGGCTTAAAAGAAACTGGTGCAATCGTTATTAATACGACTAAATCAGCTGATTACTTAAAGAGTGTCTTAAAAGGATACAAAGGTAATGTATACACCATCGATGCTAGAAAAATATCAGAAGAAGCATTAGGAAAATATTTCCCTAATACACCAATGCTAGCTGCTATTGTCAAAGTAAGTGGTATTATGACAGATGAAGCTTTACTAGAAGATATGAAGGGTTCTTTTAAACATAAATTTGCTAAAAAGCCAGAAGTCATTGATGGTAATATGAAAGCTTTAGAATTAGCATTAAAGGAGGTTAAAAAAATATGACAGATATTAATAACAACACCCCTATGGAAAAATTAACACCAGGTGGTAATATCTATACAGCTGGAAATGCAAGAGAATTTAAAACTGGTGATTGGAGAAGTATCCGTCCTGTTTTTCTAAGTGATACTTGCAAACAATGTGGATTATGTTTTCCTGTTTGCCCAGAAAATGCTATTCCAGTTAATAAAGATTTAAAAAGAGAAGATTTTAATTTTGATTATTGCAAAGGATGTGGCGTATGTGCAAAAGTATGTCCATTTGGTGCCATTGAAATGAAAGAGGAATAAGGATTTAGGGACGGCCTCAAAATCCTTATTAAAAAAATAAATAAAAAATTGTAAATGAGGATTTTGGGGCCGTCCCCAAATCCTTGTTAGAAAGGAAAATGATTATGAGTATAAGAGAAAGATTAAGTGGTAATGAAGCAGCAGCAACTGCTATGAAACAAATTAATCCAGATGTTGTAGCCGCTTTCCCTATTACCCCTTCTACTGAGATACCTCAATATTTTTCAACTTTTGTAGCTAATCGGAACAGTTGATACGGAATTTGTTGCTGTAGAAAGTGAGCATAGTGCTATGTCTGCTTGTATTGGTGCAGAAGCTGCTGGAGCAAGAGCTATGACAGCTACCTCTGCTAATGGTTTATCTTTAATGTGGGAAATGATATATATTGCTTCTAGTTTAAGATTACCAATTGTTTTATCTTTAGTAAATAGAGCTGTTTCTGGTCCATTAAATATTCATTGTGACCATTCTGATGCTATGGGAGTACGTGATAGTGGTTGGATTATGCTATTCTCAGAAACAAATCAAGAAGCATATGATAATACGTTAATGGCTCATAGAATTGCTGAGCACAAAGATGTTATGCTACCTTTAATGGTATGCCAAGATGGTTTTATTACTTCACATGCTATTGAAAATATTGAATTAGTAGAAGATGATAAAGTAAAAGAATTTGTTGGAACCTATCAACCAGAACATTATTTACTAAATAAAGAAGAACCAATCGCAGTTGGTCCATTAGATTTGCAAGCTTATTTATTTGAACATAAAGCACAACAAGCCGAAGCTATGAAGAATGCAAAACAAGTTATTTTAGAAGTAGCAAAAGATTTTGAACAAATGACTGGTAGAAGTTATGGTTTATTTGAGGAATACAAACTAGAGGATGCTGAAATTGCTATTGTTTGTATGAACTCTACAGCAGGAACTACTAAATTTGTAGTGGATAACCTAAGAGAAAAAGGAATCAAAGCAGGACTTCTAAAAATCCGTGTATTTAGACCATTCCC
>CANEFU010000128.1 GCA_947426875.1 uncultured Clostridium sp. | reverse complement strand
ATCCAGAAGAAAAAAGTACATTTAGTAATAGTAGCAACAGATTCTTCTGATAGAACCAAGGAGAAATTTCAAAACATTTGTAAAGAGTATGGAATACCAATTATCATAAAAGGAGAAATAGAAAATTTGAGTAAAGCAATTGGAAAATCCAACAAAGCAATTATTGGGATTGAAGAGAGAAATATAGCAACTGAGATACAGAAAATAAATAATGGGGGTGAAGCTATTGGGTAAAATAAAAATACATGAAATAGCAAAAAAATTAGGTTTAGGTAGTAAAGAAGTATTAGAGGCAGCTAATAAATTGAAAATAGATGTAAAAAGCCATCTAAGTGGAGTCGATGAGGAAGAAGCAAAGAAAATAGAAAATGTGTTATTGAAAAAAGAAGGAAATAAGAAAGAAGAAAAGAAAAAAGAAAAGGAAAAAGATGTGAAAAAAGAAGAAAAAGCACCTGTTATTATTAGAAGAGAAGTTATTATAACCGAGGAAGAACAAGAAAAAAAGAAAGAAGTAGTAAAAAAAGAAGAAAAGAAACATAATGTTGGATTTGTAGAGAGAAAGCAAAACAAAGATTATAATATTGTTTATCGTAATAAGCCAAATAAACCAATGACGGTTAGTGAATTATTTGGTCTTAAAAAAGAGGAACCAAAACAACCAGAGCCAATACAGGAAGAAAAAGTAGAAGAAAAGAAAGAACCGATAAAACCACAAATACAACCAGAGCAACCAAAAGTGAAAGTAGAACCAGCAAAAGTAGAGCCAGAAACTACTACAAAGGTAAGAAATAATACAGAAAGACCATTCAATCAAAATAGAGAGCATAGAAATAATAATTATAATAACTATAATAACAGAAATAGAAATCAAAACAATCAAAGTAACAATAATTTTAGAAATAACAATTTTAACAACAATAGAAACCATTATAATAATAACAATAACAATGGTAATAATAACAACAGATTTAATAACAACAGAAATAATGGCGATAGATTTGGAAAACGACCATTAGATGAAAAAGGAATTGAGAAAAATATCAAAAACATTATGGCAGTAGAAACTGGTGAAAAAGAAACCGTAAGAGAATACAATAGAGGTTTAGATAAACAAAAAAATAATAGATTTGATGAAAACAAAACAGCTAAAAAATCCAAAACAAGAAGAAATAATACAGGAAATGATTTTGATGAGGGAAAACTAAAAACATTAAAACAAGCGAATCGTTTATCCAATATGTTTGACGAGCAAGATGGAGGAATGCTTGATTATTATGATTTGACAACAGAGCGTGGAAGAAGAGGAAAGAAAAGAAACAATAAAAACCAAGAGGAAAGAACAAAACAAAAAATATTTAAATTAACCGATATTGAAATACCAGAAAGTATTACCGTAAAAGATTTTGCTGCTGAAATGAAGAAAACAACAGCAGAAGTTATTAAAAAGTTATTAGGTTATGGAATTATGGCAACAATTAACAACGAAGTTGACTTTGATACCGCTTATTTAATTGCACAAGAATTTGGTATTAACGCAACGAAAAAAGAAACGGTAACAGAAGAGGACATCTTATTTGACGATTCAGAAGATAGAGAAGAAGAATTAGAAGTAAGACCACCAGTTATTGTTGTTATGGGACACGTAGACCATGGAAAAACTTCTTTATTAGATGCTGTTAGAAAAACGAATGTAATAGAAGGAGAAGCAGGAGGAATTACACAAGCAATTGGTGCTTATAAAGTAAAAGTGAAAGATAGAGAAATTACTTTCTTAGATACACCAGGACATGAAGCTTTCACAGCTATGAGAGCAAGAGGAGCACAAATTACAGATATAGCAATCTTAGTAGTAGCAGCCAATGATGGTGTAAAACCACAAACAGTAGAAGCGATTAATCATGCGAAATCAGCAGGAATACCAATTATTGTAGCAATCAATAAAATTGATTTACCTGATAGCAATATTGATAAAGTAAAACAAGAATTGATGGCTTATGAATTAGTACCAGAAGAATGGGGTGGAGATACTATATATGTGCCAATCTCTGCTAAGAAAAATGAAAATATTGACCAATTATTAGAAATGGTATTACTAGAAGCAGATGTGTTAGAATTAAAAGCAAATCCTCATAAACAATCTAAAGGAACAGTTATTGAAGCACGATTAGACAAGGCAAAAGGAGCAATCGCAACGATGCTTGTACAAAGAGGAACATTAGATATAGGAGATACAATTGTTGTAGGTTCATCTATTGGTAGAATTAGAGCGATGAAAGACGATAAAGGAAAGAGTGTAAAAGCAGCGGGACCATCTACACCAGTAGAAATTATGGGATTAACAGAAGTACCATCAGCAGGAGATACTTTCTATGAAGTAAAAAATGAAAAAATGGCAAAACACTTAATAGAAAGAAGAAAACGTCAAGAAAGAGAAAAAGCAATTAATAATACAACAAAAGTAACCTTAGATAACTTGTTTAGTCAAATGGAAGAAGGAAACTTAAAAGTATTAAATTTAATTGTTAAAGCAGATGTACAAGGTTCTGTAGAAGCAGTAAAACAATCTTTAGAAAAACTAGCCAATGAAGAAGTTAGAGTAAAAGTCATCCATGCAGCAGCAGGAGCAGTCAACCAATCAGACGTTACCCTTGCAAAAGTATCAAAAGCAATTATCATTGCCTTTAATGTAAGACCAGATAATATGGCAAAAGAAATGGCAGAAAAAGATGAAGTAGAAATCAAACAATATTCAATCATTTATCAAGCAATAGAAGATGTAGAAGCAGCTATGAAAGGAATGTTAGACCCTAAATTTGAAGAAAAAGTAATTGGAAATGTAGAAGTAAGACAAACCTTTAGAATATCAAATGTGGGAACAATTGCAGGAGCTTATGTATTAAGTGGAAAAGTAGAAAGAAATGCAGGTGTAAGAGTAATTCGTGAGAATGTAGTAATTCATGATGGACATTTAGCAACCTTAAAAAGATTTAAAGATGAGGTAAAAGAAGTCGGAAAAGGTTTTGAATGTGGAATGCAAATAGAAAACTATAATGACCTTAAAGAAGGAGACATGATAGAAGTATATATCATGGAGGAAATAAAAAGATAGTAAAGGAAGCGTAGAAATGAATGCAGGAAGATATCAATGGCAGAAAGGATTACAAGAAGATGTTGAACAGAAAAAAATAGAAGAAGCAACGAAAAGATGGCAAGAAACAAATAGAAAAATAGCAAAGCATAAAAGAAGTAATAAGCCATATTTGCAAGAAGGAGAACAAAAAATGGGAGAAAGAGACTAAGAATAGTCTCTCTATCTTTAAAGGAGGAAATAAAATGCCAGAAAATCAAACAAGATTAGGTCGTATTGAGGAAGAATACAGAAAAGAACTTAGTCAAATTATTGGATATGAATTAAAAAATCCGAATGTAACAGGTTTGATTAGTGTAACCAAAGTAAAAGTTACCAATGACCTAAAATATGCAAAAGTATATGTAAGTATATTAAATGCAAAAAATAGCAAAGATACGTTGGCAGGACTTAAGAAATCTTCAGGTTTTATTAGGAGTGAATTAGCTAGAAGAGTAAATTTAAGAAACACACCAGAATTGATTTTTGAATTAGATGACTCAATGGAATATGGAGCAAAGATTGATACTATTCTAAAAGAGATTATGCCTAAAAAAGAAGAGGAGTAACAAAGGTACTTTTGCATAGAAAGGAAATTAGATAAATATGACATTAGATGAGATTTTAAAGGAATTAAAAAAGGCTGAAAAAATAGTCGTTTTAACACATGAATCACCAGATGGAGATGCCATAGGTAGTAGTTTAGCTATGAAACTTATGCTAAAAGAATTGGGAAAAGAAGCGGATATTATCATTCCAGAATATTCTAGAATGTTTCAGTTTTTGCCAGGTTCAGAAGAGATAAAAACGGATTCTGAAATTCAAAAATATGATTTAG
>CANEFU010000127.1 GCA_947426875.1 uncultured Clostridium sp. | reverse complement strand
GACAGAAATCACGCAAGAAGAATTAGAAGAAATAAAAAACGAAATGTAATTTAAAAAAATAATAGGGTATCACTGGAAAGTTGAAAATTGGAAAAAGCAGAGAAGTCAATATTTATGAAAGAAACTTCAAAAGAATACTTGCAAAGTATTTCTTTTTGGTATAGAATGGAATTGCCCAAGAAAAATTGGGCAATACTATATAAAAAAGAGGAGGAAAAATATTATGTCAGTAAAAATTGGAATTAACGGATTTGGAAGAATTGGAAACTTATCCTTCCAAGCAGCATTAAAAAAAGAAGGAGTAGAAGTTGTAGCAATCAATGACCCATTTATAACAGCAGATTACATGGCTTATATGACAAAATATGATACAGTTCATGGAAAATTTGAAGGAACGGTAGAAGGAAAAGATGGCATATTAACAGTAAACGGAAAAGATATAAAAGTATATAATGAAATGGACCCACACAATATCCCATGGGGAGAATTAGGAGTAGAATATGTATTAGAATGTTCAGGTGTATTTACAACACTTGAAAAAGCGCAAGCACACATTGATGCTGGAGCTAAAAAAGTAATTATCAGTGCACCATCAAAAGATGCACCAATGTTTGTTATGGGAGTAAATCATACAGAATATGACCCAAGTATGAACATTGTATCAAATGCATCTTGTACAACAAACTGTTTAGCACCACTTGCAAAAGTAATTAACGACAATTTTGGAATTAAAGATGGATTAATGACAACCGTTCATGCTATGACAGCAACACAAAAAACAGTAGATGGAGCATCTAAAAAAGATTGGAGAGGTGGTAGAGCAGCAGCATCTAACATCATACCATCATCAACAGGTGCAGCAAAAGCAGTAGGAAAAGTTATACCAGCATTAAATGGAAAACTAACAGGAATGGCATTTAGAGTACCAACAGCTGACGTTTCTGTTGTTGACTTAACCTGTAATTTAGAAAAATCAGCAACTTATGAAGAAATCTGTGAAGCTATGAAAAAAGCATCTGAAAATGAAATGAAAGGAATCGTTGAATATGTAACAGACCCAGTTGTTTCTTCAGACTTTACAACAGATTCTCATACATCTATATTTGATAGCACAGCTGGAATTATGCTAACAGATACATTTGTAAAATTAGTAGCATGGTATGACAACGAATGGGGATATTCAAATAAACTAGTAGATTTAGCATGTTACATTGCTAGCAAAGACTAATTTTTAAAATTTATTTTAACAAAGCAAATAAAAGAAATGTTATAAAAAAACAGCATTTCTTTTATTTTTTTGCTACAATTCGCACAAAATAGAAAAAAATGTTGCAATTTATAGTGGAAATTTGTTATAATAAATAAAATAAAAAATAAAGAGCTATCAATATAATTAAAAAGGAAGGAAGAAAGAAGATGAAAAACTATATAAGAAAAGTAAACTTCATAACAGTTTTAAAGGTTTTCTTAATAGTTGTTTTATTTTTATGGATATTTTAGTAAGGATTTATGTTCCTTATTTTTTTGGCAAAATTTAAAGAAAGGAAGAAGCTTATGGAAAAGTTTAATAAGAAAATTGTATTAGAAGATGGAGAAGAATATTATGGATATGGATTTGGAGCAGATAAGGAAGCTATATGCGAAATTGTATTCAATACTTCAATGGTAGGATATCAAGAAATTGTATCAGACCCATCTTATACTTATCAAATGGTAGTAATGACTTATCCTTTAATAGGAAACTATGGAATAACAGATGAGGACTATGAAACCAAACAACCAACGATAGGGGGAATGATTGTAAGAGAATATAATGACCTACCAAGTAACTTTCGATATACCAAAACCTTATCTGAATATTTAGACGAAAACAATATACCAGGAATATCTGGAATTGATACAAGAAAGTTAACAAGAAGCATAAGAGAAAAAGGAAGTCGAAAAGTTATCATAACAGATATTAATACAAGTAAGCAAGAAGCGTTAAAGAAATTAAAAGAGAATGAAATACCAAAAGATGCAGTAGCAAAAGTAAGTTGTAAGAAAAAATGGTATTCTAGAACAGCGAATCCTCAATATAATATTGTGGCAATTGATTGCGGAATTAAGTTGAATATTGTAAGAAGTTTAAATAAAAGAGGATGTAATGTAACAGTTGTTCCTTACAACACGACAGCAAAAGAAATAATAGAATTAAAACCAGATGGTGTATTTTTATCCAATGGACCAGGAGACCCAGAAGATGTAACAGAAGTTATAAAATTAGTAAAAGAATTAAGAGGGAAATATCCAATCTTTGGAATTTGTTTAGGACATCAAATAATCAGTTTAGCTTATGGTGCCAAAACTTACAAATTAAAATTTGGACATAGAGGCGGAAATCATCCTGTATTAAACTTAGAAACGGATAAAATAGAAATAACTTGCCAAAATCATAGCTATGCTGTAGATGAGGAAACTTTGAAGAAAACAGACTTGAAAGTAACCCATATAAACATTTTAGACAATACGATTGAAGGAGTAGAATGTAAAAAGGATAAAGTATTTAGTGTACAATATCATCCAGAGAGTGCAGCAGGCCCTCAAGATAGTGGATACTTATTTGACAAATTCATACAAATATTAAAACAATAGATTAGGACATTATCTATTATGTCCCATTGTCCAAAAAAGAAAGGTGAGAGAAAAATGCCAAAAAGAAAAGATATAAAAACCGTATTAGTAATAGGTTCTGGTCCAATTGTAATAGGACAAGCAGCAGAATTTGATTATGCAGGAACACAAGCATGTTTAGCATTAAAAGAAGAAGGATATAAAGTAATATTAGTAAATTCTAACCCAGCAACTATCATGACAGATACTTCTATTGCTGATAAAGTATATATGGAGCCATTAACCATAGAATATGTAGCAAAAATTATAAGATATGAAAGACCAGATGCAATTCTTCCAGGAATTGGAGGACAAACTGGTTTAAATATAGCAATGCAGTTGTATAAAAAAGGAATTTTACAAGAATGTCAAGTAGAGCTTTTAGGAACGAGTAATGAAAGTATTGAAAGAGCAGAGGATAGAGAAAAATTCAAAGAATTATGTGAAGAATTAGGAGAACCTGTATTAGAATCTATTATAGCCACTACCATTGAGGAAGGAATAGAAGCTGCTAATAAAGTAGGATATCCAGTTGTTTTAAGACCAGCCTTCACATTAGGTGGTACAGGTGGAGGTTTTGCTGATAATGAAGAAGAGTTAAAAGAAATTATCAAGCATGCTTTAAAACTTTCACCAGTAGGACAAGTGCTAGTAGAAAAAAGTATCAAAGGTTATAAAGAAATAGAATATGAAGTAATTAGAGATAGCAATGATACTGCTATTACCGTATGTAATATGGAGAATTTAGACCCAGTAGGAATTCATACAGGAGATTCCATTGTAGTAGCACCAAGTCAAACATTGACCAATAAAGAGTATCAACTATTAAGAGATAGTGCTTTAAAAATCATTAGAGCCTTAAAAATAGAGGGAGGATGTAATGTACAATTTGCTTTAGACCCACATTCTTTCAACTATTATCTAATTGAAGTAAATCCGAGAGTATCACGTTCATCAGCTTTAGCTTCAAAAGCAACTGGATATCCAATTGCTAGAGTTTCTGCTAAAATTGCTGTAGGTATGAGATTGGATGAAATCATGTTAGCCAATACACCAGCTAGCTTTGAACCAGCATTAGACTATGTAGTATCTAAAATAGCAAGATTTCCATTTGACAAGTTTACACTTGCTTCTAATAAACTAAGTACGCAAATGAAAGCAACAGGAGAGGTAATGAGTGTAGGAAGAACATTAGAAGAGAGTTTGCTAAAAGCAATTCGTTCTTTGGAAATTGGTGTATGTCATATTCAAATGGACAAATTTAACAAGAAAGAAACCGAAGAATTAATGAACTATATCCAAGACGGAACTGATGACAGAAT
>CANEFU010000126.1 GCA_947426875.1 uncultured Clostridium sp. | reverse complement strand
GGTGCAGTTCTAGAAGGAATGCCAAGAGATAAAGCCTATACTTTTGCAGCACAAGCTGTGTTAGGTTCTGCGAAAATGGTATTAGAAACAGGAAAGCATCCAGCACAACTAAAAGATATGGTATGCTCACCAGGAGGAACTACCATAGAAGGTGTTTCTGTTTTAGAAGAAAGTGGCTTAAGAGCTAGTCTTATAAAAGCGATTCAAGCAACTGCTAAAAAATCAAAAGACATGTCAAAATAAAAACAATATTAAAAATCAAAAGTAGGAAATTGGGTTAAAAAGAAAACCAGATTTTCTACTTTTTTTATATGAACAGGGAGGAAATAAAATGAATGAATATTATTGGAAAAAAATAAAAGATAAAAAAAGAATTGTAGTAAAAGTTGGTTCGTCTACCTTGACACATAGAGATACAGGCAACTTAAACTATGTAAAACTAGAAAAACTAGTGAGAGCATTAAGCGATATGAAAAATAGCGGGAAGGAAGTTATTTTAGTATCTTCTGGAGCAGTGGCATTAGGAAGAGAAGCGTTGAAAATAGGGACAAGACCAAAAACGATGGCAGAAAAACAAGCTTGTGCAGCAATTGGACAATGTAGATTAATGACAAATTATCATAAATTATTTACCGAATATGGACAAATTGCTTCTCAAGTATTAATGACACAATATAGTATAAAGGAAGAAAAATCTTTTGAAAATTTGAAAAATACATTTCAAGAATTGTTAAAATATGGAGCTGTTCCTATTGTAAATGAAAATGATACCATAGCAACCAATGAAATTGAATTTGGAGAAAATGATACGTTATCTGCTATTGTATCAGCTGTAACCAAAGCAGACTTGTTAATTTTGTTAACAGACACAGATGGGCTTTATACCGATGACCCTTTTCAAAATGCAGAGGCCAAACTAATTGATATGGTAACAACACAAAGAAGTGAAGTTAGAAAAATGGCAAAGAGAACAAGTGATAGTGATGTTGGAACTGGTGTAATGTATACAAAAGTAATGGCAGCTAATATAGTAAATCCATTAGGAATTGATATGATAATTAGTAATGGAAAAAATCCTAATATTTTAAACAAAATTATGAATGGAGAAAAGCATGGGACTCTATTTGTAGCAAATGAAGAAAAAGAACAAGATATTCGAAACTACTTAGTTTCACAAATTAATCAATAAGGAGAAGAAAATGGAAAGTTTAGAAGAAATTGGAAAAAAGGTAAAAGAAACGACAGCTAAGTTAAATCATATGAACAGCAAAGAAAAAAATGAGGTATTAGAAAAAGTTGCGGAAGCAATAGAAGATGCTAAGCAAGAAATATTAAAGGACAATCAAAAGGATGTAAAAAATGCTATGCAAAATGGTATAAAAAGCAGTTTAGTAGACAGACTAAAATTAAATGAAAATAGAATTTTTGATATGGCACAAGGATTAAGAAAAATAGTAGATTTTGATGACCCTATTGGAGAAACGATAGAAGGAAAAACATTAGAAAATGGTTTAGAAATTTTAAAAAAGAGAGTTCCATTAGGAGTGATTGCTATTATTTATGAAGCAAGACCAAATGTTACATTAGATGCTTTTGGATTATGTTTCAAAGCAGGAAACGCTGTTATTTTAAAGGGCGGTGCAGATGCTATTCATACTAATATCGCTATTACAAATGTGATAAAGAAAACTTTGAAAGAATGCAAGATTTCAGAAAATTGTGTTTATTTATTAGAAGATACTTCAAGAGAAACAGCCAAAAAACTGATGAAATTAAATCAATATGTTGATGTTCTAATTCCTAGAGGAGGAGCAGGATTAATAAAAACAGTACTAGAAAACAGCACCATTCCCGTTATTGAAACGGGAACAGGAAATTGTCATATCTATGTAGATGAATTGGCAGATTTTAATATGGCACTTTCTATTATTGAAAATGCTAAAACGCAAAGAACAGGGGTATGTAATGCTTGTGAGTCGTTAGTTGTTCATAAAACAATTGCTAATCAATTCATTCCGTTGTTAGTCGAAAAGTTAAGTAAGAAGGAAGTAGAAATCCGAGGAGATAAAGTGGCTTGCGAAATTTGTCAAACAATTTTACCAGCAACAGAAGAAGATTGGGGTCATGAATATTTGGACCTTATTTTATCCGTAAAAATAGTTTCAGATATAGAAGAAGCAATCAAACATATTAATCAATATAGTACAAAACATTCAGAAAGTATTATCACCCAAAATTATGAAAACGCACAAAAATTTTTAAAGGAAATTGATAGTAGTTGTGTCTATGTAAATGCTTCTACTCGTTTTACAGACGGTGGCCAATTTGGATTAGGTGCTGAGATTGGAATTAGTACGCAGAAACTTCATGCCAGAGGTCCAATGGGATTGAAAGATTTGACGACAACAAAATATGTAATTTATGGAAATGGACAAATTCGACCATAACTTTTAAAATAATTTAATAAAAATTGCACATACTAAATGTATAAAAACATTTGGGAGGTATGAAATGGAAGCAAATCAAAGAATTAATTGTAGTGTTTCAAGCTGCAAATACAATAATCAACAAAAAGAAAAATGTACATTAGAGGCAATTCAAGTAGCACCAATTCAAAATAAAGATACAAAAAATCCAGATGAATCTATGTGTGCAAGTTACAAATTTGAAAGAGAATAAAAGCTTTGTTATTGTATGGAAAGTTTATTGTATTTTTAGGAATAAAGATACAATAAACTTTTATATTTAAATATATAGAATACTTGACATATCAAAAAAATAGAAATACAATAACATTAGAAAAATCTCAAAAGCAAATTTTTGCTAGAAATGGAGGAAAATATATGTTAGTAACAACTAAGGAAATGTTTGAAAAATCAATGAAAGAAGGATTTGCCATTGGAGCATTTAATGTAAATAATATGGAAATTGTGCAAGCAATTGTAGATGCAGCAGCTGAAAGTAAATCACCAGTTATTTTACAAGCTTCATCAAGTGCAATTAAATATGCAAGAATAAATTATTTAATGAAAATGGTAGAAGCAGCGGTAGAAGAACATCCAGAAGTGCCAATTGCTATTCATTTAGACCATGGACCAGATTTTGAAACGGCTAAAATGTGTATTGATAATGGATTTACATCTGTTATGATAGATGGTTCAAAGTATGATTTTGAAGAAAATGTTGCTTTAACGAAAAAAGTAGTAGATTATGCACATAGTAAAGGTGTAGTAGTAGAAGCTGAGCTTGGAAAGTTAGCAGGAATTGAAGATGATGTAAATGTATCAGAATCAGATGCTATGTATACAGACCCAGCACAAGCACAAGAATTTGTAGAAAGAACAGGATGTGACTCATTAGCTATCGCTATTGGAACAAGCCATGGAGCTTACAAATTTAAAGGGGAAGCAAAATTAAGATTTGATATATTAAAAGAAATTAAACAAAGAATACCAAACACACCAATCGTATTACATGGAGCTTCTACTGTTATACCAGCATTAGTAGAAATGTGTAATCAATATGGAGGAGATATTCCAGGAGCAAAAGGTGTACCAGACGAAATTTTACACGAAGCAAGCGTTTCAGGTGTATCAAAAATAAATGTAGATACTGATTTAAGATTAGCAATGACAGCTGGAATTCGAAAAGTATTTGCAGAAGAACCAAATGCATTTGACCCAAGAAAATACTTAACACCAGCAAGAGAATTAATCAAAGAAACAGTAAAACATAAAATGACAGAAGTTTTTGGTTCAAGTAACAAAATTTAATGAGATAGGGGCATTGGGGACGTTTCTCTTTGCTCCTTTTTGTGCAATTGGGGACACATCTTTATACAAACTTTGTTGTTCTGTATTATTTTTATAAAATGACGAATGTGCCATGTAATAGCCAATAGAACATCTTGTAAAATCAATTAGGGAATCTCACAACCATGAGGGCGCTGATTGATTTTTACTAGATGTTCTTGGCT
>CANEFU010000125.1 GCA_947426875.1 uncultured Clostridium sp. | reverse complement strand
ATCAGAACAAAAGAAAGGGAAAATAAGATGGAAAAACAAATGTCAACAAACCAAAAAGAAAACAGACGGAATTACACTAATTGCATTAGTCATTACAATTATTGTGCTTTTAATTCTAGCAGGAATTAGTATAGCAACATTAACAGGAGAAAATGGCTTATTAAGTAAAGCAGAAACTGCCAAAAAGGAAACACAAAGAGCAAGTGCAGAAGAGAAAGTAAAAATAGCAGTGCTACGGAAGTTACGGAAAAGATGGAGAAATAAATTTAGAAGAGCTAAATAAAAATCTAAGAGAAATAGAAGGCTTAACCGATATTATTTATGATGACAAGTCAATTATGGCTGATAATAAAATTGAAAATTTACCAATACAAGTAGTCGTAGATGGACATACATTTGAGATTGATGAAGAAGGAAATGTAACAAAAGTAGAAGTAAAACCAGTAGTAAAGCATACGATAAGTCCTGATACACAAGTAACAGCAGGAACTCCAGTTACGATAACCATTAAAGCAACAATAACAGAAGGGACAATTACTAAAATAACGAAGCCAGATGGACAAGTAGTGGAAAATGTAAGTGAAACAACTTATGAAGTAATGCAAAATGGAGGTTATACGTTTATAGTAGAAGGAAGTAATGGAGCAACAACAACTTATACAGTATATGTAACGAATTCGGTAGGAGAAGTATTTTCAGATATTTATAAAACAACAACGGATTATACAGATGATAATGGAAAAACAGCAAAAATACCAGAAGGATTTGCAGTGGGAAAATCCGATACCATTAATAAAATTGATGGAGGATTGGTTATCACAGATGCTATCAATGAAAACCATGTTAGTACAGGAAATCAATTTGTATGGATTCCAGTTGATAATATAGAACAATTTCATATGATAGAAGGATATGATTGGAGTGGTTCAAAACAAAATTATTTGGCTAAGTGTGAGGAACCATACACAAAGGGATATGCCACAGAAAAAGATGAGTATGATAAGATGAAAGCAAGTGTAGAAAAAAATAAAGGATTTTATATAGGAAGATATGAAGCTGGAAAAGAAAATAATAAAGTGGTAGTAAAGAAACAAGCAACACCGTACAATGTTGTTAATTGGGGGAAATCCATGACAGATGCTAGTGGAGGAGCAGTAGAATTTTCAAAACAATTTGGTATAAATCTTGGCTATCAAGGTGTTACAAGTACTCTTTGTTATGATGTACAGTGGGATGCTGCTTGTCAATTTCTAGATGCTAATTATATTAATGGTAAATGTAGTAGTAATTCCTATCTTGTGAAGGTTGAAGGTACAGGAAACTTTTCTACTAGTCTTATTCCTACCGGTTCAAATGAGAATTATAAAAGAAAAAATATTTATGATATGTCTGGTAATGTTAAAGAATGGACGATGGGATATATGAGTGAAGGATATCGAACTATTAGAGGAGGATTTTACAATTGGAGTAATACATCAGATAGTAATTATCCTCCTGCCTCTTCTCGTAGTGGTTCGGCTCCTTACGAAGGTCAAACCCGTTATTTGGTAACAAATGGATTCCGAATATCCTTATATATAAAAGAGAAAGAATGATATTTTTTAGACTTATTTCTATTTAATAGAAGTAAGTCTTTTTTGATTGCCTCTATAATTTTCTGTAAGACAAAATTAAGTAGCTCTTTTATTGATAAAAAAGCTTGTATGTGCTATAATATGGGAGATGAGAGGGATAGAAATGATAGGAACTAGAGTCAAAGAAACGTTACTGAACAAAATAATGAAAAAAATCAAAGAAGAAAAAGTTGTGATAGAAAAAGCAAATCAAATCGATAAAAAATATTATAACATGAATATTAGTATAGAAAAATTAGCAAAAATCTCAGAGGAATTAAAAAAACAAAACGGGAAGGAAAAGGCTGAAAAAGATATATTAGTAATCCATAATGGTAACCCTTATATTACTTATATAGTAGCTATAAAGGCAATCATAAATGAAATTAATATGAAAATATGTGTTAGGGAAGCTATGTTAGGAACGAATTTAGTATTGATAAAGATAATGAGAGAAATAGCAAAAGAGATGAAGATAAAAGCCAATATTGAAATCGAAAGAAGCATCGAAATAGAAGAAATAAAACAAGAAAGAAATCTAGATATAGTAGTACTAGGGGATAGTAGTGTATACAGACTTTTGCTAAGAAATCGAATCAAAAATGTAAAGTACAATGCTAAAACGAATATAGCAATTTATATAGAAAATCAGCAATTAGAGGGGTTGAAACAAAATATTATCAGATACTGTGCAGATAACTTAATGGAAATAGAAGTATATGAAGCAGAAAATGTAACAGAAGCCATTCGTGAAATAAAGGCAGATAATCAAGGAGAAAAGGTAATGCTATTAACCAAAGAAAAAATAGAGGAAGAAATGGTGAGAGAAATGCCAATAACGGTAAACGAAAACATATTAAAAGATTTTGAAAAAGAATTTGTAAAAGAAGAGATATTATAAAGAAGGTGTAAAAATGGCAACTAAAAGTCAAATAGAAAATTTATTAAAAAACGTAACAGTCAATATCAATAAAATGGAAGTTGTACAAGCAATGGACCAAAAAGAAATTAACAGAATGCAAAAAGAAAGAGACATAAAGGGATTTTTACTGAGTAATGCTAAATGGATAGACATCAAAAAATTATTGTTAATAATCGTGGAAAAATTAAAGGAAATAAAAGAAGAGTATGAAGAGGAAGGAAATGATAAAAAAGCAGAAGAAGTAGAGATAGAACTAAAAAAAGCAATTCGATTTGCGAAAAGCTATATTAAACTAGATGAGCCAGTAAAAATATCAAAAGGACATCATGATGATAATAGAGATAGAGTAGAAATTTTAACTTCCAATCAGATTATCTATGGAGAAGAAGCTAAAAATGAAAATGCTAGATTTGATAGGATAAAAGAATGGATACCACAAGCTGAAAAGCAAGAGATAGTAAAGATGAGTGATGTATTTCAACAAATGCTAGAGGATGAATTTATTGCTAAAATGACCTATATTGATGTCTTAATAAATGCTTTAGCCAAAAACAGAAACGAGAGAAAAAGAGTAGAAGAGAAATATATATTTGGAAAGTCTTTAAAGGATAGAGATGAAATTATAAAAGAAATGGCACAAGAAGTGCAAGAAGAAGCATTTCAGGAAAGTTTCCATCAGACATTAGAAGAGGTAAAAGGATATATAGAGGAAGATAAGTATCTTTTATTTTATATGCATAAAATAAATCAAAAATTAGAACAAGAGGAAGAATTAAAAGAATATGAAAAAGTATTTTTGGAAAATATAGAGAAAATGCTAGAAGGAATGAAGGAGCAAACAAGGTTTGTTTTTGAGAAAAATCATGCCTATGGAAAAATGCAGGCAAAACAATTTTTAGCAAGGAGAAATTTAGAAACAGGAGAATACAGCACAGAAGAACAACTCAGAACAGGGGAAAAGATGTTAAGTGATACACAGGGATATGAAGACTATTTAAAAAAAGAACAGATAAGAGAATTAGCTCAGTATGAAGAAAACTTAATCTACTTGTTCCAAAGGAGAAAAATCACTAGAAATGATATGATGAGTATCTTGAGAAATACAGAAATATCACAAAATGCATTATTAGAGCTTTATAATATGGGAGCATTGACGCTAAAGCAGGTAGAAGAATATGCTAAATCAAAAGAAATTGACATAGAAGAAGTAAGAGAGAAAATTAAGCAGAAGAAGGAAATAGACCTAAATAATCTAGATTCGCAAGATAAAGAAACATGGAGCTTACTGACAAAAGAAGAAAAAATAAAAGCATTATCACAAATGATAGAAAAAGGGAAAGGAAAAGATAAAATTTTAGAGGATTTCGGAAGAGAAGAAGTAGAAGAAATGTGCCAAATAGAAGGGATTGCACAGTTATATCAAGATATATATGGAAAAGGAGAAGAAG
>CANEFU010000124.1 GCA_947426875.1 uncultured Clostridium sp. | reverse complement strand
TCTTTATTTTCTTTTGCTTTTTCATAGACTACCATATTAGCATATTCCATTGCACTTCCTACTAATTGGATAATACTATCTCTATCCTTGTCAATTTCTTTAAAATTATTCTCAATATAACTTTTGGCTGTTTGTATTGCTAACTGACTTGCAATTTCTCCTCCATTATATCCACCCATTCCATCTGCTAACATATATAGTTGCACTTCGTCTAGTGAATCAGATATGTAATAGTAATCTTGATTAATTTCTCTTACTTTTCCAATATCTGATTTTGCATAAGCCTTTATCATTTTTTCACCTCTTTTTCTTTTTACGTTTTCATTTATAATTTTCCTGATTATTTTATATCACAAGTTTATTCTTTTTGCAAGTATTTCAAAAAACAAATAAGCCCCAACTATTAGACCTTTTGTCTAATAGTTAGCGCTCTTACACTTCTTCTAGCTTTGTTTCATTTGATTTAACATCCATAGTATTTTAGTATACTCAGAAATATAATCATCCATCAAACTTGAAGTTGTATAATCCGATTGTTCATCTGCTTGTTTTTTTATGTCTGTTACACTTTGAAGTAATGCACCATAATCTTTTATGATTGACTCAAAAACTTCGTTATCTTTTACTTTTTCGTTCTTCGCCTCTTGTATAGAAGCATTTTCTAAATAATCTTTCATTGTGCCTAATGGTTGACCTTTTATCATTAAAATATGCTCTGCTATCTCGTCAATTTGTTCATTGATTTTGTCATAATATTCTTCTAATTTGGCATGAATAACAAAAAAGTCCTTTCCTATAATATTCCAATGATAATTTTGTAATTTGCGATAAAATACATTTAAGTTTGCTAAAAATACATTTAAATTTGTTATTGTATTTTCCATATTCTACTCTCCTTTTCTTTTTTATGTATTCTATCCAAATTCTTTCCTTTTATTCATTGTTTATGATTGCTAAAATTAACACGCACAAGAATATTCCTATTATCATAAGATATTTTCTCCCTGTTACTTTTTCTTTTAAAATAAATTTCGAAGCAAGAATTGTAATTACAATGGAACTTGTTTCAATTACCGAAATCGTCGAAACATCACCATTTAACATAGCAAATCGATTAAATATAGAAGAAGAAGCATCTAATATGGATTGGAGCAAAAAATATCTCTTTGCCTTTATTTTTCTAATATCTATGTAATCCCATTTTTTCGTTATCAAACAATAGATTAAAATACCGATTACAATGATAATCGCATAATTAAATACCACATATAATGGATTTTTAAAATGCATAATATATATTTTATTCATAAAATGAGAGGTTCCGTTGCATAATACAAATCCATAAGAATAAAGAATTGCTCTTCTTTCTAATTTTTTATCAATGGTTACTCCTTCTTTCCCTTTTGCCACTAAAATAGATAATACAATTAATATAAGAGAAACTACTAATTGCAAAATAGTACAGTTTTCTTTTAAAATAATGATTCCTAACAAAAATGTCACTACTACTTTCGCTTTTTGTATAGAAGAATTTATGGATACTTTACCATATTTAGTGGACGCAATGAAACAATAAAATCCAATAGATTGTAATGTAATTCCAGGTAACATTTTAAGAAGGTCTATTATGTTTAATTGGCTAATAAATTCTGGATGAATTACTAAGCTTACTATAATCATAATAGAATGATAGGATAATAGTCCCATTACAGCAATACGTTTCGATTCATTATCAGAACACTTCTTTACAGCTATAGAAGTAAATCCTCCTACAATGGTTGACAACAAACAATAATATAACCACATAACTTTTCTCCTTTTAATCTTTTATTGATTTTACAAATGCTTTATCTCGATTTTCGTCATATCCTAATTTTCTATATAGTTCATGTGCTCCTTTTCTGGTAAATCTGCTAAATAACCAAATTTTATCAATTTCTCCTTCTTGTTTTACAATCTCTTCTGCTCTATGCATTAGTTTGGTTGCTATTCCTTTTCTTCTTTTTTCTTCTTTTACCGCCAAATCCCATATCATTGCTTGTTTTCCTGTTGGTTTTACTATAATATAAAGTGTCAATGTTCCTACTATTTTACCTTCTATATAATATCCTAACCAATAAACATCCCTTAATTCTTTCATTTTTGCATACGTTTTCTCTACCTCTTCTTGCTTGATATTACTATTAAATGCTTCTTTATATATTGCTATCAATTCCTCTAAATCTTTTTCTTCTATTTCTTTTATTTCGACATTTTTTTCCATCATTCTACTCCTTTTTTTATTTATTATATCATAATCAATAAAAAAGAAAAGAATAAATTCTCTCTTTTGGGTTATATTAAAAAGAAAAAGGAGGAATTTCTATGGATAGCCCAGGTTATATTTTAAACGAAATCAACAAAGGTATTAAAATGGGAATGGATTCCATTTCTAACGTTTCCGAAAAAGTTCAGGATGATAATTTTAAAAAGGATTTAAAATTTCAATATGACAAATATAATGATATTTTAAATAAAGTAAATAATGAATTATCCAAATACGATGATTTTCCCAAAGAACTCAACCCTATGCAAAAAGCAATGGGTTGGATGAGTGTTGAATTTAACACCATGGAAGACAAAAGCAGTTCTAAAATTGCGGAAATGATGTTACAAGGGACTAATATGGGAATTATTAAAGGTGTTAAACTTTTAAATCACAATCCAAACACAGAAGAGCCTGTTAAAAATATTTTAAATGAGTTTGTACAGTTTCAAGAAAACACCGTAGAACAACTAAAAAAATATTTATAAAAAAGCCTATTAAAATAGGCTTTTTTATCTCTGTACTAATGTAGAATATTATTCTTCTTCTATATCTAAAAGGGAAAATACATCTTTATCTTGGTTTAACCCTACAATGTTCATAACAACACCTTTCCCAATAATCTTCCCACCTAAATCTTGTATTGCCTTCTCAATTGCCTTCATTGTATTTCCTGTTGCATAAATATCATCTATTATGTAGAATTTTTTATCTTCATAACTAGCATGAACCAATTTGGGTAATTCTAATTGGTCTTTTCCATACTCTTTTTCATAATCAAATTTACTTGCTACCGTTGTTGGTGGCAATTTTCCCTTTTTTCTAACTGGTATACAACCAATTCCTAATAAATTGGCTACTGGTGTTGCAAACAAAAAACCTCTTGCTTCTGGTGCTACTATATAGTCTATATTTTTGTCTTTTAGCTCTTTTGCAAATCTCTCTACAATTTCTTTCAAAGTTTCTTTTTGAATTATTAATGGTGTTATATCAATAAATTCAATTCCTGGTATTGGATAATCTTTCTCAGTTCTAATATTTAAATTACTAGTTAAACTATTTTTTAATATTTTCATTGTTTTCCATCCCTTCCTATAAATCCTTGTTCTTTATCCCTTTCTTGCTCATAATCATCTTCTTTTTTTACTTTATGGTAGATATCTTCTATCTTTCTTTCCATTTCAGCCAAAATATTCATTTCTGTTGGTGGTCTTCTCTTTCTTCGAGCCATTGCTTGTCTTGCTTTCTCTTGTATTGCTGTCGTTTCATTTTGGAGTTCTACAATTCTACTTTTTTTAAAAAAGAAACTTGCCTTTTGGGATTTCTGCTCACTTGGAATTAATTTCTTATTGTTCGTTAATTCTTGCTCGTTTGGCAAATTGTCAAAGTGATGTCTGATTTTACTGATAATATCCATCATTTCTTGTGTGAATTCTCCCTTTTCATAAGCACATTCATAAATATCTCTTAACATCTCTTGTTCTTTATTTTCTGGATTCATAGTTTTAAAATTATTTTCTGCCCATTCTAATTTTGCCTCTATATTCTTTAATTCTTCTTCCTTGATATGATTTCTCCCTATTATTCTTTGAAAAATAGTATCCTTTTTTTGGAGTATTCTATTTTTCTCTGTTTCTAATTGCTGTTTTCTAGTTCTGTATATTATCTCTCTTACTTGTACAT
>CANEFU010000123.1 GCA_947426875.1 uncultured Clostridium sp. | reverse complement strand
CTATATATTTTTTCAAAGTTTCTATTTTAGCTAACATATCTGTCATAAAAGCTTGTCCACCTTTCCCTGGCTCAACTGTCATGACTAAACACATATGGATATAAGGCAAGAATTCATAAACATCCTCAATCTTAGTATTTGGTTTTACAGATATTCCTACTTTACAATGATTTTCTTTTATATAACGTATGATTTCAAATACCTCTTCTTTATCTTTACATGCTTCTAAATGAAAGGTAATAATATTAGGCTCTACTGCTAAAAAATCATCTATTGCTGCTTTTACATCTTCCACCATTAAATGCACATCTAATGGTAAATTAGATATTCTTTTTATATAAGATACATTTTCTAACATTTTCTCATACGTATTTTTTTCTACAAATTTTCCATCCATAACATCGATATGAAAATAATCTGTTTTGGCAACCTCCAATCCTAAAAGAGCTTTTGACTCTTCTCCTTCTTTAATCGATAAAATTGATGTTGAAACTTCTACCATTTCTTTTTTTCCTCCCTTTCTTTTAATTCTTGATATATTTTACAAAACCTATTATACCTTGCTAAATTGGCTTTTTTAATGCCACAATTTTCTTCTTTAATATGAGTACAACCTACAAATTCACAATCTGGAATCTTGTCCTTAAATTCCACAAAATAATTGGCTAGCTCTTTACTTTCAATCTCTTCTATCGAAAAGGTCGAAAATCCAGGCGTATCTGCAATATAAGTATCTTTATCAATTTGATATAATTGAATCGCTGTTGTCGTATTTTTACCTCTTTTATTTCTTTGGCTAATTTCTCCTTCTAACGTTATCTCCTGATTAAAAATCCCATTGATTAAAGTAGACTTCCCAACCCCTGAATTACCTGAAAAAGCATTGATATTATTCTTTAGTTGCTTTGATAACTCATCAACACCTTTTCTACTTTTAGCCTCTGTTTCTATGACTTTATAGCCTATTTCTTCATACACTCTTTTAATTTCTCTGAACGCTTCCTTATCATCCAAATCTGTTTTATTTAAAACGATTAAAGCTTTTATTCCTAAAAATTCTGCAAAAGCTAATTGTTTATCTAACATTAGCAAATCTGGTTTTGGGTCTTTACTAGAAACAACAAAAATAATCTGTGTAATATTAGCAAGTTTAGGTCTTTTCACATAAACGTTTCTATCTAATATCTTATCAATAACAGCCTTATTTTTCTCTTCATCAATCACTTCAAACTCAACAAAATCGCCCACAACAGGTGTTATATCTTCCTTTTTAAACCTTCCCCTTGCCGTCGCATCATAAACTGCCAACGATTCCGGGTTTGTTTGGCAACTTGCCAATGATTCCGGGTTTGTTTGGCAAGTCTGGTAAGTTTGATGAGCTTGATGAGCTTGATGAGTTTGACAAACTTTACATACTTCATACTTATCAGCTATGTTTTTTATAATAATTCCTTGCATTTCTCCTCCCCATTAATAATTCACATTGTCAGTAATTTTATTATACTATTAAAAAAATGAAAAGTCCAGTTTTTACTGGACTCTTTTATTATTCAAATACACAATTTGTTTCAGAATTCATATTTATTTCTTTTGTTCCTTTTAGAATATCATCTACATATACTTTTATCGTTACATTTCCTTTTGCATTAAAGCTTGCACTAATATCTGTCTTAGTTTTTAGTTCTGCCTGATTATAAATAGTATCATTTCCAACTACAATCTTCACAGTTGATTTTTCTACTTTTTCATTTCCTTCTTCATCTTTTCCTGGTGTATAATTTAAAATCGATTTCAAGTTCACCCTTACACTACCTTTTTTCATTTCTGCTAATTTATTAACTGTAATTGTGATGCTTGTTCCTTCATCTACCTCTTTACCCGCTTCTAGACTTTGTTTTAAAACAACACCATTATCTTTCGTTGTATCTTCTTCATAAGCAACATTTACTTTTAATCCCAAACCTTGTAAAGTTTTCTTAGCATTTGCTTCTGATTGCCCTGTTACACTAACTACTGCAACTTGTTTGATACCGGTTCCTGTACTAACATGAATTTTTATTGTATCTCCCGCAAAAGCTTCTGCTTCTGGTTCTGTTTCTTGGCTAATAACAAATCCTTCTTTAACCGTCTTACTTGTTTCCTCTATCACTTCTACTTCTAATTTTGCTTCTTCTAATAATTGAATTGCTTCTTCTTTTTCTTTTCCTTTTACATTTGGCACTGTTGTCTTTTCTTGTCCTTTACTAATAACAACGCTAACCGTACTACCTTCTTTTACTTTATTGAATCTTTCCATATAAGTTGGGTCTTGTGAGATAACATATCCCTCTGGCACATCTTTGTTATATTCTTCTTTTTCTATTTCAAATTTCAACTTAGCAGCTTCTACTTCTTTTTGCGCCTCTTCTTTTGATAATCCCACTACATTTGGCATTTCTACCTCAGCTGGATTTGTTATATGTAATACAGCTAAAGTTCCCCCTAAACTCAAAGCAAATAATAAGATTAATCCAACTACAACACTAAGTACTTTATGATTTTTAATAAATTGTTTGAATTTTCCTTCTTTTTTGCCTTTTTGACTACTTCTAGTATTTGGTCTATCTTCTATTTCACCATACATATCTGTATTGATTTTTTGCGTTTTTGCTGTGCTATCATACTCTAGTTCTTCCACAAAATCGCCATCTGGATTTTTTAGTGACTTTCTCAAATCAACAAGCATTTCAGTAGCTGATTGATATCTCAATGTTACATCTTTTTGTAACGCTTTCATGATAATTTTGTTAATTGCTACTGGCACATTTGGATTGATATCAATTGGTTCTTCTGGTTCTTCTTGCATATGTTTTAAAGCTACTGATACTGGTGTATCGGCATCAAATGGAACTCTTCCTGTTACCATTTCATACATAACTACACCTAATGAATATAAATCTGATTTCGCATCTGTAAATCCACCTCTTGCATGCTCTGGTGAAAAATAATGAACAGAGCCAATTGTCGTTCCAAAGGCTGTAATGGTTGAATTAGATACCGCTTTTGCAATTCCAAAATCAGTTACTTTTGCAATACCATCCTCTGTAATAATAATGTTATGTGGTTTGATATCTCTATGTACAATATTGTTTTTATGTGCTGCTTCTAAAGCAGAAGCTATTTGTATCGCTACATTAACAGACCATTTCCAAGGTAATGGACCTCTTTCTTCTATGATAATTTCTTTTAGTGTTTTTCCTTGTATTAACTCCATAACAATATAATATAAATTTCCTTCTACCCCTACATCATAGATAGAAACAATATTAGGATGGGTTAATCTTGCCGCTGATTGTGCTTCTGCTTCAAATCTCTTAATAAATTCTTCGTCTGTTGTAAATTCATCTCTTAATATTTTAACAGCTACATTTCTTTTTAAGACTTTATCAGTTGCTTTATAAACGGTAGACATCCCGCCATTTCCTACTTTCTCGACCATTTCATATCGATTTCCTAATAGTTTTCCTTCTAAATTCATATTTATCTCCCCTGTTTATATATTTTTTATAACAACAACAGTTACGTTATCATATCCACCATTCTGATTTGCTTTTTCCACCAATTCTTTTGGTGCTTGCTCAATATCTTTTTTCGCCAATCTAAATATTTCTTCTTGTGGTACCATATTAGTTAAACCATCGGAACTCATTACAAAAATATCATCTTTTAAGAAGCCTCTTACCATGACATCAGGCTCTACAAATGCATTGCATCCTAGTGCTTTCATTAGCATATTTTTTTGTGGATGATGCGTTGCTTCTTCTTGCGTAATCGTTCCATCTTTTACTAATTTTTGAACATAACTATGGTCCTGTGTTAGCTTTCTCATGAAATCCTTTCGAATTCTATAAATTCTACTATCTCCTACATGTCCAATAAAAGCCTTACTATTATATATTAAACAAATTTCTAAAGTAGTACCCATTCCTTCTAATTCTTTCTCTTGATTTGCTTTTTCATA
>CANEFU010000122.1 GCA_947426875.1 uncultured Clostridium sp. | reverse complement strand
ATGTTTCCGTAAGCAGAAAAAAGGGACTAAAAAAAGAGTTACACAGATGCCAAAAAAAGCTATTGACTAAACAGAAAAAAAGTGTAAAATTAATATAGAAAGCGGAATTTAAAAACGAAGGAGAGAAAGAAATGAACTTGAAAAAAAGAGTATTAAATTTAGCTATTATTATGATATTGCTACTATTGGTAGTATTACAAGGAACAGTATATGCTGCCACATTATTAGAAGGACAAGAAGTTTATATGGGTGTTCTTAAACTAATGAACGAAGACCCTTCAATTGGTTATTCTATTGGTAATGCAGGAGAAGGGAATTCAGCAGTAATATGGAATATTGTGCACTATAAATCACAAACTTCTAGTGAATATACTACAGGTAATACTTATTGTGTAAAAGCAGGAGTAGGGTTTACTGACTTAAATAATGGTATTACTAGAGCACCTTATGATGTTGTTTATGATATGAAAACAGAAAGAGAGCTTATAGAAAGCCAAAATGATATATTAAAAGATTTAGTAGGAAAGACAATTACAGAAGATGGGGTTACCTACAATCGATATGATGCACTTTTAGCTGCTTTGGATATGTTGTATTTACCAGAGGAGCTTACTGAAAATGAAAGAAAAGAATTAATTTTTAAAATCATAGAATGTGCTGCTTATGAAGAGGGATATGAAGCTTATGTTAATTATGTAAGTATAATGAAAAAAGCATTTTCTCTACCATCAGGAATGAGTACAGATGACTTTTTAGAGGAAAAAGCCCCAACCAAATATGAGTTAACCAATTATGCTTTAACCAAATATGATATAAAAGCAGTGCAACAAGCAGTATTATGGTATTTTACAAACTACGGAGAAGACGGCGGAAAATATGATAGAACAACAGAAACAACATGGCTTGGTTATACGACAGATGGAAATACTTATGATAAGTTAGTAAATTATACACCAAATGGTCAACAGCCACAATATGATGCAGGAGCAGCTAGAAATTATCAAGCATCCGTATTATACAATTATATCATCAAACAAGCAAAGGCAAATGCAAGTCAATATACGAATATAAGTGAACCAGGAATAGTAGTTCCTGCTAGAGTAGATACAACAACATTAGAAAGTACACCATCAGGAGATAACTGTATAGTAGGTCCAATTCATATCACACAATTAAGTAGTATACCATATACAATTGATTTTCAAGTGAAAAATAATGGACAAACTGTTTCAAATTGGCAATTATTAGATGAAAATAAAGAAGCAGTAAGTGAAGGAACAACAGTAAAAGATTTAGTAGACAGAAATTTCTATATTTCTGTTCCAAAAGACCAAGTGAAATCATTAACAATCAATATTGATATAAAATACAATAATACTAATATGAAATTATGGGCTTATTCAAAAAATGGTCAAGCACAACCATTAGTTGACATTGTAAAAGAACCTAAGACATTACCAAAAACCTTAACGTTAGAAGGGGAAGAAGAACCTGAAAAACCATTTGACTTAGCTTTAAGAAAATATATTACCAAGGTAAATGGTGTAGAATTAGCAGAAAAAGATACTAGGGTTCCCGTTATAAGTGAAGATACATTAGAAGATGGAACAACAGCAACATACAAACATAAAAAACAACCAGTATCCATAGAAAGTGGAAATACTGTAACGTATAAAATGACAATTTATAATGAAGGAGAAGTAGCAGGAAGAGCTACCAAGGTAGTAGACCAATTGCCAACAGGATTAAAATTTGACAAAGTAGTAAGTGGAAATTTCGAGCTTGATTCTTATGAGGAAACTACTAATAGATTACAATTAAAAAGAAAAGCAGATAATAAAAATAATTTAGCAGCTTATACACCAGGAAATTTAGCAAGTGAGACCATAGAAATTGAATGTACAGTAACAGCAACACCAGATACAGCAAACAGTAAAGTTTTAACGAACGTGGCATGGATAGCAGCTGCTGTAGAAGAAGGAGCTGAAACGGAAGGAGACGACAGAGATTCAGAGACATCTACCACACCAAATGTCAACAAAGACAATATGTCAGATTATACAGGAAACACAAGCAACAAAACAGATTTACCAGATTCTGATTATCATTATAAAGGACAACAAGATGATGATGACTTTGAGAAATTAGTAATATTACCAGAGGCTTTTGACTTAAAACTAATCAAATATATTACACAAGTAAACAATCAAAACGTACCAGACAGAATTGAAGATATCGATGTAAGCAAACTAAATACATTAGATGCAAATGGAAATATGACAACAACAGCAGATTATACCTTAAATAAAAATGCGGTTGGAGTGAAAAAAGGAGATATTGTTACTTATACTTTTAGAGTATATAATGAAGGAACAATAGATGGTTATGCTCAAGAAATAACAGAAGATGTACCAGAAGGATTAAAATTCTTATGGTCTGAAAAAGAAGGCGAAGAATTAAAAGCAGATGAAACTTTAACAGCTGAAGAAAAAGAAGCCATCGAATTCAACCAAAAATATTTATGGGGAGAATTTGTATATGATGAAGCAAAAGAAAATATCATTCAAATCTCTTCTGACTACTTATCAAAAGAGAATGAAACAACAGTAGGAGGAAATCTAATTGCAGCATTTGGTAAAAACGATGGAAACAAAACAAAAGATGACCTTAAATGTAAAGAAATAGCAGTTAAATTTAAAGTAGTATCTGAAAATATAGCAGGAACCGTTATCCAAAACGAAGCAGCTATCACAGAGGATGCAGATAAAGATGGAAATCCTGTAGATGATAGAGATTCAGACACAGAAGTATGGAAAAAATACGAAGATGATGAGGACTTTGATAAAGTAATCTTACAATCATTTGACTTAGCACTAAGAAAATTTATTATAGCAGTAAGCAACGATACTAAAATTGAAAACAATGAATATTTAAAAAATGAAGATGGTTCTTATACAAGAGCACCAATTGTAGATACATCTAAATTAAATACATTAGATGAAAACGGAAAATTAATTACAACAGCAACTTATACCCATACCAAAGAGCCAGTACTAGTAAAACAAAATGACATAGTAGTTTATATGTTAAGAGTATACAACGAAGGTGATATGGATGGTTATGCAAGCGAAATAAAAGACCACTTACCACCATACCTAGAATTTGTAGAGGACGAATTTAATGAAAAATATGGATGGACAGTATCAGAAGATGGAAGAACGGTAACAACAAGATATCTAGAGAATGAAAAGATAAACAAAGCAAAGGCAAACGATTCTACAGCAGAGCAAACAACAAACCAACCATATGAATTGTCTTACAAAGAAGTACCAATCATGTGTAAAGTAAGCGAAAGTGCGAAAACAAGTGAAAATATCACAAACATAGCAGATATAACAGAATATTTAGATGAAAATAAAAATCCAGTAACAGATAGGGATTCACAAGAAGATAATGTAAAACTTCCAGGTGATGACCAATTACCAGGATATGAAGACCATCAACAAGATGATGACGACTATGAAAAAGTAATCGTAAAAACTTTTGACTTAGCTTTAAGAAAATGGGTAACACAAGCAATTGTTATTGAAAATGGACAACAATCTATAACACAAACAGGACATCAACCATATGATGACCCAGAAGCAGTAGTAAAAGTAGAATTACACAGAAAGAAATTAAATCAAGTAACCGTTAAGTTTAGATATTCTATTAGAGTAATTAATGAAGGTGAAATTGAAGGTTATGCAAAAGAAGTAACAGATTATGTACCACAAGGATTAAAATTTGTAGCAGAAGATAATCCAGGATGGACAGATGAAGGAAATAATATCATTTCAACTAGATTATTAGAAAATACTCTATTAAAACCAGGAGAATATGCTGACGTAGAAGTAGTACTTACTTGGATAAATAGCGAAAATAACATGGGAGTAATGGACAATACAGCAGAGATATCAGAAGATTATAATCAATATGGAGTACCAGATAAAGACTCAACACCAGATAAT
>CANEFU010000121.1 GCA_947426875.1 uncultured Clostridium sp. | reverse complement strand
AGACCCGTGCTATACCGCATCGAAAAGACCAATTGAGAATAAAAATAAAAAGAATTATAAAAACCAACAAATCAACGAGAAATAGAAATGTATTTTAATGACGTTCATATTGCCTATTATGGAATCGTAATGGTCGTAGGATTAATAGTAGGGCAACTAGTAGATTGGGCCAATAAAAGATTACCAGAATATAAAAAAGTTATTTCAAAAGATATCCTGATGGAGTATAAGATGAACTTCAAGCCTAATTATTTATTAATGTTGCTAACAGCAGGAATATACATAACTTTAGTTTATACATATGGAATAAAAGACACGATAATTGCTAATTTAGATTTAATAAAATTTTTGATTTTAACACCAATGTTACTGTCTGTTTTTGTAATTGATTATAGATTACAAATTATACCAAATCGACTAAATCTAACGATATTTGAAATTGGATTTATATTTGCTTTTTTATATGGGTTATCTAATGTAGCAATTACAATTAACATGTTATTAGGAATGTTAGCAGGAGGAGGAATTTTCTTATTAATTACATTGCTAGGAGCATTAGTTTATGGAAAAGAAGCTATGGGATTTGGCGATGTTAAATTAATGGGTGCTTTAGGATTATTTTTTGGATTATCCAATATTATTATTATTACATTAGTTTCCTTTTTAATCGGAGCAATACTTAGCATTATTTTACTTGCTAGTAAAATCAAAAAATCAGATGAATACATACCATTTGGACCATTTATTGTATTGGCAACTTTTATCAGCATGTATGTACCTTTTGAACAAATTAAGATAGCACTAATGCAGATTTTTACATTAGGAATGTATCATGGATAATATAAGGGGATGAAAAAATGAACACTAAGTTACAATGGTTGAGAAATAAAATGTCAAGCTTAGATTTGCAAGGATTAATCTTGACAAATCCAGTCAATATAAGATATTTGACCAATATAGAAGCAGAGGGTATGCTTCTTTTAACCAGAAAGGAAAATATCTATATTACAGACGCTAGATATATAGAGCAAGTGCATAGTATATTAACTTTATATGATGAAATCATTGTATATGATGTTCATGATGTATCAAAAGAAGATTATGAAAATTTCTTTCTATTTTGCGAGAATGTAGGATTTGAAGAATATGACATTTCTTATGCGAAATATAAAGAATATATTAGAAAATTTAAAATTCATAATTTTGTAGAAACGGAACATATGATAGAAAAGCAACGAATGATAAAAGATGAAGAAGAAATCAGTCATTTAGAAAAAGCATGTGAAATAACCGATAATTGTTTTAAATATATATTATCATATATCAAACCAGGAATGACAGAAAAACAAATAGCAAATGAAATAGAAGAATATTATAAACAAAGAACAGATGGATTGTCATTTGAGACCATAGTAGCTTCACGGAGAAAATACTTCTAAGCCACATGCTGTACCAACAGATAGGAAAATACAAGAAAAAGATATCATAACAATCGACATGGGCTGTAAAGTAAATGGTTATTGCTCTGATATGACGAGAACCTTTTTTGTAGGAGAAGTGCCAGAGGAAATTAAGCCAATTTATGATTTAGTACTAAAAAATCAAGTACAAACAGGAGAGCAATATAAAGATGGAGCTAATACCAGATTACTTACGAAAATGGTTGAAAATGATTTTAAGTTACATGGTTATAATTTAATACACAGTTTAGGACATGGTGTAGGAATGGAGATTCACGAAGCTCCTTATATTAGTTATCAATCAGACACACAATTGCGAGAAAAAATGGTAGTAACGAATGAACCAGGAATTTATATACCAGGGAAATTTGGAGTAAGAATAGAAGATACCGTTCAAATTACAAAATTTGGTTGTATAAATTTAACAAAATCAGAGAAAAATTATATTGTAATATAAAGTACCTCAAAGCAAATAAAGTACTTGATTTTTCTGGAAATTTGTAGTAAAATAGAAATGTTAAAAAAGAGAAAAAAATAGAAATTTGAAAGGAGAATGAATATGGCATCAGTATATTCAGCAGGAGATTTTAGAAATGGAACCACATTTGAAATGGAGGGAAATGTATATAGAATAGTAGAATTCCAACACGTAAAACCAGGAAAAGGGTCAGCGTTTGTAAGAACAAAATTAAAAAACGTGATTACAGGAGCTACTTTAGAAAAGACTTTCAATCCATCTGACAAATTCCCAGCAGCAGAAATTGAGAAAAAAGTAATGCAATACTTATATAATGATGGAGGATTATACTACTTTATGGACAATGAAACCTATGACCAAATGCCATTAAATGAAGAACAATTAGGAGATTGTCTAAAATATTTAAAGGAAAACATGGAAGTTACCATTTTATCTTTTAAAGGAAATACATTTGCAGTAGAACCACCAACATTTGTAGAATTAGAAGTTACATACACAGAACCAGGATTTAGTGGAAATACAACAACCACATCAGGAAAACCAGCAACTTTAGAAACCGGTTTAGAAATCCAAGTTCCATTGTTCGTTAATATTGGTGATGTATTAAAAATAGATACAAGAACATGTGAATACATGGAAAGAATATAAGAAAGGTGATTAACAAAATGGGAATATTAAAAAACGAATATAAAAGTTTTTTAGATGACATAGAAAAAAATATAAAAAATAAAGAGGATTTAGAATATATAAAAGGTAGATTTGCTACTTTTTTAGATGTTGTTCTAGACCAAATGGATTATATTATGGACTATAAAAAAGAAGAAATCGAAAAGCTAGAAGAAACACAAAATAAATTAAATTCACAAATGAATCAAATGCAACAAGTTATTGATAATATTGAAAAAGATATTTATGCAGAAGAAGGATTTGATTTTGAAATTGTTTGTCCATATTGTAATTATGAATTTATTATAGATGTAGATGAAAACAAGACAGAAATCGAATGTCCAGAATGTCAAAATATCATAGAATTGGATTGGTCAGGAGACATAGACGGAGAAGAAAATAAAGGATGTTCAGGAAATTGTCATGGATGTCATGATTGTGATGAGGAAGATGATGATATGTAGGTGCATAAGGGAGGTTTCCCTTGGCGCCTTTTTTAGTTAATTAATATATAATTTTAGGAAACAAAAAAAGCCCATATTTTTGAGTTCATTATAGATAAGGACTTCTTTTTAAATCATGATTATTTATTTCAAACAAGGGAAACTAAAAATAAGGCAAAGGATTCACATAGTTACCATCTATACGAATACCTAAATGAAGATGAGGACCAGTTGTAGCACCATTAGTAGGTTTACCTTCTGAATCGTGATACTGATTACCTTTTACACCATAAACATTTTTAGGACCAACATGCCCAATAACTTGTCCTTGTTTGATTTTATCGCCAACATTTACGATAAAATTAGGTTCACAATGACAGTAACTTATTTTATAATTAGCAAAAGAGAGTGTTATGGTATAGCCACCAGCGCCTAAAAATTCTCGAAAAGTAATTTCGCCATCGTGAACAGCAATCAATTTACTACCAGGAGGAGCAGGAATATCAATACCAGAATGAGAAGAAGAAGCACCACTGGTGGGAGAAGTACGTTTGCCAAAAGGAGAGCTTATTTTATTATAGCCAGGAATAGGCCATACAAAACCATTGGGGTTAAAATCTAAAAT
Source organism: uncultured Clostridium sp. (assembly GCA_947426875.1). Taxonomy (GTDB): domain Bacteria; phylum Bacillota; class Clostridia; order TANB77; family CAG-508; genus CAG-269. The sequence goes on along the minus strand of CANEFU010000121.1, from coordinate 373 downwards.
TTCTGAATAAATATTGTTAGAATAGGATAAATTATGAGTATCAAAGATAGGGATAAAAAAGGTTATGATAAAAAAAGAAAACACAAAAAGAAAGATATAAAATAATTTTAAATTTTTAAAAATTGAAATCACCTCGAATTAAAATAGAAATAAAAATATAGAAATAATAAATTGGCAGGGGTAGAAGGATTCGAACCCTCACAGGCGGTTTTGGAGACCGATGTGCTACCATTAACACTATACCCCTATAAGTTACTTTAATATTATACAAAAATAATTATAAAAAAGCAAGTGTTTATATAAAAATAAAATAAATATGTTAGCGACAAGAGATTCTTTTTTTGTAGAAAATCTTGTCGCCGATTTTTTAAAT
>CANEFU010000120.1 GCA_947426875.1 uncultured Clostridium sp. | reverse complement strand
TAATAGATGTGTCCCCAATTGCACAAAAAGGGGCAAAAAGAAACGTCCCCAATGCGACAATGTAAATTTTTTGTGAAATGCTTTACAATGAAAAAATAAAATGATAACATGTTAGGGATTTAAATGTTAGAAGAGAAATAAAGGAGGAATTTTTTGTGATAGAAGTAAAAAATGTTACAAAAAAGTATGGAAAGTTTGTAGCCGTAGACGATATAAGCTTTACGATTTACGAAGGCGAAATAGTTGGCTTGCTTGGACCGAATGGTGCGGGAAAGAGTACCACTATGAATATGATAACAGGATTTATTGAGCAAACAGAGGGAGAAATCATAGTAGATGGGTATGACATGTTAAGAAAAGCTAAAAAAGCCAAAAAAGAGATTGGATATATGCCAGAAGGGGTACCACTATATACGGATTTAACAGTAAAAGAATTTGTAACTTATATGGCAGAAATTAAGCAAATAGATAAAAAGACAAGAAAAGAAGAAGTTCAAAAAATAATAGAACAAACAGGATTAAAAGAAGTTGAAAAAAAGTTAGTTAGAAATTTATCAAGAGGATACAAACAAAGAGTTAGTATGGCTGGTGCATTGGTAGGAAATCCTAAAATATTAATTTTAGATGAGCCAACGGTAGGACTAGACCCAAAACAAATTACAGAAATTAGAAGTTTAATTAAAGAATTGGGAAAAACGCATACCGTTATCTTAAGTTCTCATATCTTATCAGAGGTAAGCCAAATCTGTAATAAAGTGATTATTATTAATAAAGGAAAAATCGTAGCAGTTGATACACCAGAAAACCTAGAAAACAAAGTGACAAATAATAATAGCGTATATGTAACAGTAGAAGATTCAGAAAATAAAATTCAAAGGATACAAGAAAGAGTAAAAGATATTAAAAAAATTGAACTCGTACATAAAAATGAAGATGGAACTAAGCAATATGTGATAGAAACAAATGGAGAAGCAGATTTAAGAAAAACTATTTTCGCAGAACTAGCCAAAGAAAATATCACAGTGTTTGAAATGAAAAAAGCAGATGCAACATTAGAAGATGCATTTATGAAATTGATAGAAGGAGGTAAATAATAATGTGGGCACTTATTAAAAAAGAATTCAAATCTTATTTCTATTCACCAATTGGATATGTATTTATCGGAATATTTTTAATTGCATTTAGTGTATCTTTTTACTTTAGTGTAATACAATATGGAAGCGTAAACTTTGAATACACTTTCAATTCTTTACCAACTATTTTAATCCTAGCATTTATGGTTCCAGCATTAACTATGAGAAGCTTTTCAGAAGAAAGAAAAACTGGTACAGAGCAATTATTACTAACATCACCCCTTAGTATTACCAAAATTGTATTAGGAAAATTTATAGCAGCAACATTAATTGCCGTTATAACAGAAATATGTACTTTAATGTACTTTGCGATTTTATGCTATTTTGGAATACCACATATTACTACTGTATTAGTAACATTACTTGGATTTTTACTATTTATGATGACTTATATAGCTTTTGGTATATTTGCCTCAAGCATAACAGAAAACCAAATAATATCTGTATTATTAACAGTAGCGTTTTTTATTATCACATGGATATTACCAGAATTTAATAGCAGTTTTGAAAGTATATCCCTTATCAACTTATTTTACAAATTCACTTTAGGACAAATTGATATAGCAGATACTGTAACCTATGTAACAGTTATTACAACTTGTTTGCTACTTACGATTATATTTATGCAAAGAAGAAAAAGTGTAAGATAGAGGGAGGGAAAAAAGAGTGAAAGAGAAAAAAGAAAAGAAAGTAAAAAAAGATAAAAAGCCAAATAAAATGATAGAAATCATAAAAAAGAAATGGCTAATTGATGGAAGTAAGACATTTCTATTAGTAGCTATTATAATAGCTATATTCATAGCAATCAACATTGTAATGCAAAAATTAGAATTAACACCAATCGATTTTTCACAGGAAAAATTGTTTACATTGACAGAAGAAAGTAAAGAAAAAGTAAAAAATATAGAAAAGGATGTAAATATTTATTTTATAGGATATTCTGAAGATGATTCTACAGTGGCGTTAGCAAAGCAATATAAAAAGGCAAATGAAAAAATAACAGCAGAAGCAGTAGATATTAACAATAGACCAGATTTAGCTAGTAAATATCAAATTGAAAGTGGAACAGAAGGAATTATTGTAGAATGTGGAGAGAAATCAAAAGTATTAACATCAAATGATTTAGTAACTTATGATACGACTACTTATGAAACGATTAGTATTGCAGAGGAAAAACTGACTAGTAGCATAGTATCAGTTAGTAGTGATAAAATACCAAAAGTATACTTTTTAGCAGGATATAGTGAATTTGGGTTAAATCAAAATATGAATTATTTAAATATGTATCTAGGAAATGAAATCAACGAAATAAAAACATTAGATATGTTATCTGTTGGAAAAGTTCCAGATGACTGTGATACGTTAGTTATTACAACGCCAGAAAAAGATTTTGATGATGTAGCAACAAAAGCTATCATGGATTACATTCAATCAGGAAGAAACATTTTATGGTTAAATGCAGCAGTAACCAAGCAAAAAGATATGCCAAATGTCAATAGCATTCTAGCAAATTATGGAGTAAAACCATTTGAAGTAGGAATTATAAGAGAAACCGATAGCAGTAAAATGGTAAGTGGTTCACCAGACTTAATTATGCCAGAAGTACAAAGTGCTACGGTAACAAAAGATTTATATAATACAACAGGAGTCATATTTATTAATGCTACGAAAGTAAATATAGATGTTGATAGACTAGAAGAATTAAAAGTAGAAGAAACAGATTTATTAATAGCAAGTGAAGCTTCATATTTCAGAAACAACTTTAACAATCAAGCCAATACAGCAAGTGAAAATGAAGAAAAGGGAACCTTTGTAGTAGGAGCTGAATTAGTAAAAATGATTCAAGAAGGAAAAGAAGCAACAGAAGAAGCAGAAGCAACAAGTGCTATTACTTCAAAATTAATTATATATGGAGAGAATCAATTTGTTTCAGACTACTCATTAAGTCAAAGCTCACAATACCCAGTAGTAGAGTTAGCATACAATAAAGACTTAGTACTAAATTCTATTGCTTATTTAGTAGATAGAGAAGAAGATATTACAGCAAGAAAGAGTACAGGAACAGTAACCTATACAGCAACAGAACAACAAGATATAATCATTCGAATTATCATATTTGCAGTACCAATTGCAATTATAATAGCAGGAATTATTGTATGGCAAGTTAGAAGAAGAAAAAAATAATTAAAGATTCTAGATAGGTTGCCAAAGGGGTCGCCAAAGGGGTTGCCAAACATTCCGGGTTTAAATGGCAAGAGAAAATCTCTTGCCATTTAAACCCGGAATGTTTGGCAACCCTCTTTAAACTCGGAATGTTTGGCAACCTCTTTGGCAATTTTAGAATAATTTTGAAAAAAGCTCCATAAACTATTATGGGGTTTTTGGTATGAATTATATATTAAAAATAGTATTTGTAATTATAGGAACCATGATAGGAGCAGGATTTGCCTCTGGGCAAGAGATGTATCTGTTCTTCTTTTCTTATGGAATAGAAGGTTTAATCGGCATTCTCATTTCCAGTTTCATTATGGGATACGTTATCTATAAAACCTTTCAAATTGTGAACAAATATGGAACAGATACGTATAAAGATTTTTTAGCTATTTTGATTCAAAAAAAATCAAAACTAAAGCCAATGATTAATGGAGCTATTAATGCATTTATTTTAGTCACATTTTTTATTATGATAGCTGGATTTGGTGCTTATTTTGAACAAGAAGTAGGAATTGATAGTTTAATAGGAAGTAGTATTTTAGCAGTAGTCACATTTGCTGTTTTTATGACAAGTGTAAAAGGAGTCGTAAAAGCCAATGAATTATTAGTCCCTGTATTGATAGGATTTTTAGTTATCATAGGAATATTAAATTTGAAAAACTTACCCTTAAGGGAGTTAGGAAATTATATCTTAGCAACCAATACTTCAAACTTTGCTTTAAGTGCTATTTTATATAGTAGTTATAATAGTATTTTGTTAATACCAGTATTATTAACATTAAAAGATTACATTCAAAATA
>CANEFU010000119.1 GCA_947426875.1 uncultured Clostridium sp. | reverse complement strand
TTTTAATTAATTTATCAGTTTGGATTAATCAATACATAGAAAAACTAGAAGAAAGAAAACAATAAAAATTGGCAGAAAGAGAAGAATTACGTAAGCAAGCAATGAAAGAGGAAAAGGAAACGCCAGCACAGCGCAGAAAAAGAGAAAGAGAAGAAAGATTAGCACAAAAAGAATTAGAAAAACAAGAAAAAGCGGCTATGGAAAATCAAATAAGAATTAACTTTGGCGGAAGATTTGTGGATAATGCAGATGAAACAGCAGGTTTAAAGAAATATGACCATAGTGGAGAAGACTTGGAACCGTTAACGAAACAATCTAAATTATTAAAACAGGCGAAAAAAGAGCAAGCAGAAGTAGAACCAGATGTGATAGAAAACAATTTGTTTAAAGATGTAGAAGAGCAAAAAGAGGAAAAAAAGAGGGCTGTTTTACAGTTAGAGCATGCTATGACAGTTGAGGACGAACATTATGAATATCCACCAATAGAAATACTTAGTAAAGCTAGCAAAAAGACATTAAAAGGTGGAGCAAAAGCATTAACAGATACAGCGACAAAATTACAAAAAACATTATATAGTTTTGGTGTATCAGCAAAAGTAGAAAATGTTTCTGTAGGACCAGCAATCACTAGATATGAATTAAAGCCAGCAGAAGGAGTTCGCGTTAGTAAAATTGCTAATTTGGCAGATGATATTGCACTTAATTTAGCGGCTGAAACGATTAGAATTGAAGCACCGATACCAGGTAAGCAAGCAGTTGGAATTGAGGTACCAAACGCTGAGAGAGAAGCCGTCCATCTAAGAGAAGTGTTGGACAGTGATGAATTTAAAAAAGACACTTCTAAATTAACAGTTGCTTTAGGAAAAAATGTAGCAGGAAACATACAATTAGCCGATATTGCTAAAATGCCACACGTACTAATTGCAGGGTCAACTGGTTCAGGTAAAAGTGTATGTATCAATACCATTATAACAAGTATTATCTATCATGCTAAACCAAGTGAAGTAAAATTTGTTATGGTAGACCCAAAAGTGGTAGAATTATCTGTTTATAATGGAATACCACATCTTTTAATACCTGTTGTAACAGACCCAAGAAAAGCAGCAGGAGCACTAGCGTGGGCTGTTCAAGAAATGGATAATAGATATAATTTATTTGCTGAAAAGGGAGTAAGAGACTTAAAAGGATATAACAAGGCAATAGAAAAGGACGAGGAAGCCGGAAAATTACCACAAATCGTCATTATAGTAGATGAGTTAGCTGACTTAATGATGGTAGCAAAAGGAGATGTAGAGGACGCTATCTGTCGATTGGCACAAAAAGCAAGAGCGGCAGGAATGCATTTAGTAATTGCTACACAAAGACCATCTGTAGATGTAATTACAGGATTAATCAAAGCAAATGTACCATCTAGAATAGCTTTTGCTGTATCTTCACAAGTAGACTCCAGAACCATTTTAGATAGTATAGGAGCAGAAAAACTATTAGGAAAAGGAGATATGTTATATTTCCCATCAGGAGCGCCAAAGCCATCAAGGGTACAAGGAGCATTCGTAACAGACGAAGAAGTTGAAAAAATAGTAGACTTTATAAAATCAAATGGAACAGCAAACTATAGTGAAGATATCTTGGAAACCATAGAAAATAGTAATAAAACAGATAAGGAAATAGCACAAGAACATGCAGAAGACGATGACACAGACCCATTTTTAATGGAAGCAATTCAAACCGTTGTAGAAACAGGACAAGCATCTACTTCTTTTATTCAAAGAAGATTTAAAGTAGGATATGCTAGAGCAGGAAGAATCATAGACCAGATGGAAGAAAGAGGCGTTATCTCTGGCTATCAAGGAAGCAAACCAAGAGAAGTGTTAATGAGCCTAGAAAAGTGGAATGAATTAAAAATGGGAAGTAATGAGAGCGAATAAGGATTGAGGGACGGCCCCAAAATCCTCATTTAAAATTATTAAATAAGGATTTTGGGGCCGTCCCCCAATCCTTATTTGAGAATATAGAAAGAATGTTATGAGGAAAAATGGAACGAGAAAAGTTAAATCAAATCATAAAAGCTTTAAATAATTTGTATATAAAAGATTGCGATAGGGAAGAAATTAACAAAGTATGTGAGCTTGTTGGAATTTTTCCTTTTACAGAAGAGTCATTAAGACAATTAGAAGAGAGCAATCATTTGGATGAAATTATTCAAAAAGTTATTTCTAGTGTAGAAGAAAATTTGAAACTGGAAGATGAAGATTTTTTCTATCATGAATTACAGCAACGTTATATACCATATATAGGAAATAATAAGAAGAAGTTAGAGTTACTGAATACCAAAATAACAAATTCATTTTATAGAGCAGAAGTTATAAAAAGTTTAAGTGATGATAATACTAAAATAGAATTATTAGAAACGATACCAGAAAATTACAAAATAGAGGTTGTAAAAAGTTTAAAAGAAGATGAGAATAAAGTAGTATTATTGAATACATTAAAAGAGTTTGAAGATAGACCATATACTAAATTAGAAGTAATAGTTACGTTAAGGGAGGATGACAAAAAACTAGAATTATTAAATATATTGCCAGAAAAACCAGAGTATAGAACAGAAGTAATAGCATCACTAGACGATGAAAAGAAAAAAATAGAATTACTGAATACCTTACCAGATGGACCATATTATAAAGTAGAAGTTATAAAAAGTTTAAAAAATGATGATAAAAAAATAGAATTATTAGAACTATTACCAGATTCAGAAAAAACAGAAGTAATAATAACCTTAAAGAATGATAATAAAAAAGTGGAACGATTGGATGAATTAACAGAAGAGGATAGAAGAAAAGTAATAAATAGTTTTGATAAAGATTTCATGAGAGAAAGTTTTTCAAATGAAGTTTTAATGAAAAAATATGGGGCCATCTTACAAGAATATAAATATTTATTTGACAAAATAGAAAACATGCAAAAGGTAGAACAAAAGAAATATAAATCCTTTGATTTGCCAGAAACAATGACAATAGGCGTAGAGATAGAGGCAGAAGGAAAATATACCAATAGTTTAATCAACACTTTTAAAAAAGTTCAGAAATGGAAATTAAGAAAAGAAACATCTTATAATCAAATAGAAGCTATATCTCCTGTTATACGTGATACAGAAAAAGATATAGATGAAATTTATAAAATTACGAACTGGATGAAAGAATTAGAATTTTCAGTTGATGAAGAATGTGCAGCACATGTTCACATAGGTGCTGACTATCTAGAAGATGTCGAAGAATGGCAAGAATTACTTGAAATATGGGGAAATACAGAAGAAATATTTTATCTAATTTCTAATCCGCCAGGACAATTACCAAGGGAAGGTATAACAAGTTATGCAATGCCTGTTTCAAAAACACTAGAACAAAGTGATTTAGATAAAGGCTCAAAAGATGAATTTTTAACAGACGCAAGAAAAATACAAAAAGACAGAAATACTTCTATAAACTTAATAAATACTGATAATGGAAATAATACAATAGAATTTAGATTATCGAATGGAACCTTGGACCCTGACATATGGATAGAAAATATAAGATTATATGGAAGAGTAGTCCAAATGGCACACGAAATTTCACAGATAAATAGGAAAAAACAAAGAGGAGAAGAAATAACAGCAGAGCAAGAACAAAAATTACAGATGAAAGCAACGCTAAAAAAAGAGGTATCCATGGACGAAAAAATGGGAGCACTAATGAAATTGTTATTTAAGGAAGAAGAAAGAGAAGTATCTGAAGATAGATATATAGTAAATAAAGACGCAGAGCAGCAAGAGAAAAGAATGGAAAAAATGAAATTTGGAAAAGTGGATTTTGGAAATATATATGAAAGCACAGAAATACCAGAAAATCTTGAAAGAAAATTAGGCAATATAGAAAGAACAGATAATAGATATCAAATGCCAGAAATAGGATAAAAAGGAAAGAAAAATCTTATGAAAAATATTGTGATAGTAGAAGCCAATAAAAAATATGTTTTTTCAAATGAAAAAGAAGTAATAGAACAATTTTTAGGGCAAGATTATTATGAATTAAATAAAAAGGAACAATATGAAAAATTAAAATTAAAAACATTCATGAATGCAACTATCAGAAAATTACCAGTAAAAGATATACAACAAGGGGAAGCAAT
>CANEFU010000118.1 GCA_947426875.1 uncultured Clostridium sp. | reverse complement strand
GGTTTCTTTATATCCTAGCTCATATAGTTCATCGATTTTTTTCATGTCTAATAAACCTACTTTTTCACTTTTTATTTTTAAGATATAGTCTGCTCCTTCCATTTCATAGTTTGATAGTTCTCGACATAGTAGATTAATGGAACGTCCTGCTACTTCTACTAAATTTTTGTCACAATTGTTTTTTTCTTCCTCATCAAAGACAATGTTTAATATCTTTTCAGCACCCATTTCTTTTAATTCTTTCCAAGGTACATTTTCTCGTATTCCTCCATCGATTAATTTAATTCCTTTATATTGACAAGGAGAGAAAACGACGGGAAAACTACAGCTTGCTCTGACTGCCTGCCCTATATTAATATCATTTACAAATACTATTTTATCAGCATTTGCTTTTCTCATTTTGCAGGAAGTAAAACAAATCACATTTCCATTGCATAAGTTTACACTTGGTATGACAAGGGGCTTTTTAATTTGTGATATATTGGATATCCCTTTTTCTTTTCCTATTTTATTGATTAGTTTTTCAATTTGCTTTCCACTATTTAATCCATCTATTATAATTTGTCCTGTGAAAATTAAACCTACTATTAGTTTTAAAATATGAGTCACATCTACGTATTTTATTTTTTTACAATATTTTTTGAAGATTTTATAAATGTCATCTGCCTGAAATCCCATGGCATATAAACATGCTACAATACTTCCGTGAAGAAGTTCCTCCTACATAATCAAACTTTACATTTGCTTCTTCTAATGCCTTTATAGCTCCTATATGAGCTGCTCCTTTTACCCCTCCTCCTGCCAAACATAATCCCATTTTATTTCCTACTTTATTTCCCATTTTCCATCACCTAAGACATTTTATGAGGAGAAAGATTGAAACATTCTTTCTTTTGTGTTATATTACTTTATGAGAGGTTTATAATATGAATAAAAATTATTATGATATTTTACAAGTAAATAGAAATGCTTCCCCAGAAATTATCGAAAAGGCTTATAAAACTTTGGCAAAAAAGTATCATCCTGATTTACAAGCCGAAAAGGATAAAAAACAAGCGGAAGAAATCTTAAAAGAAATAAATGAAGCTTATGAAACGCTGTCCAATCCCGAGAAAAAACAAAATTATGATACGATTCTTGGGCAACAGGAAGAACCAGTGTCTACTCCTAATCCTTCTACTCATACAACACAAATTTCGGAAGAAGAACTTCTTTATCAACAACAAGAAATTCTTCGTAAGCAAAAATTACAGCAAGAAATTTTATACCAAGAACAATTACGACGTGAGCAGGAAATAGCTTATCAGCAACAACTTCAACAGGCTAGGGCAAAAGCTTATCATGATGCTTATATCCAAGATTTGAAAAATAGAGGTTATAAAATTCGTTATAAAAAGTCCTTAAAAGACTATGCAAGAGGATTTTTTATCATCCTTATTGTGTTATTCGTTTTCTTTTTACTATGGCAACTTCCTTTTGTTAAAAACTTTTTTATGGACTTCTTTCAGAAAAATCCTATCTTGCAAAAATTTCTTTCTTTTTAGCAAAAATCAGGTAGAAAACTTTTTAGGTTTTCTACCTGATTTTTATTCTTCTTTATTTTCTTCTGTCTTGCTCTCTTCTTGAATTCCCTTTACTTCTTCATATAATAGGTTGCTTTTTTCTTCTTCTTTTGCATGTTGCATATAATAAATGATAATTAGCACGATAATAAATAAGGTAACGGCACTTATAATAGCTGCTATTGTAATATTTCTAGTTGTAAACCAGACATTTTTTATAATCACTTCTGTCGCTTTTGTTTGAGGTGTTGTAATATTAATTTCTATACTGTCTCCCTCATTTTCTATCGTTGTTTCTCCATTTGTCACTTCAAATTTTGCTAATTCTATTTTGGTCTTTCCAATTTTCGCATCTTCTTTTACTTTAAAAGATATTGTCATGATTTCTTGATTGTTTTCTACTGCTTGCATGGATATTGTTGTACCTTGTATTAAATGCTCTATCACATTAGGCTCTTGCCAATTTTCTCCTGCTAAAATTTCTGGTTTTTCCCATATTGTTTCATCATAAGATAATAAGGTACTATATGCCACAATTCCATTTTCAACATCTATATTTTTTATTTTAACAGGAATTTGTATCGTATCTCCTCTGAAACATTCCATCTTGGAAGGTTTCATTTCCACTTCATACAAATTTGATACCCCATATGAAATGCCTGTTATCCAGACTAATATCATACAAATTAATAAACTGATTACTGTTTTTTTCATCTCTTTTTCTCCTTTGTTTCTATTTCCAATCTGTTACAATCATCCAATCTTGATGTTTCTCCTTTATTATTTCGCTTTTTTCGGCTGCAATATGTCTTAATATCTTTAAAGTATCTGTTACATCAATTATTCCATTTGAATTTACGTCTGCTAGTAAATATTCATTATCTGTTAAAATCCAATCTTGATGTTTTTCTGCTATTTGACTACTTGATGTTGCTGCAATATGTCTTAACATAGCTAGTAAATCTGTTGTATCAATTTTATTATCTTGGCTGATATCTCCTAATTCTTTACTCTTTATCTCAGAATCTTCCGCTACTTCTGCTACTTCAATGGCACAATAAGATTTTTGACCATTTTCACTTGTAGCGGTAATGACTGCTACACCCTTTCCTTTTATGCTTACTTTTCCTGTTTCATCTACTGTTGCTATGGTATCATCATTACTTTCGTATTTAATTTGTTGATTGGTATTACTATTAGAAGGTATTATTCTTGTCTTTAATTGAATTTCTTCCGTTTTTCCTGAAATTACTTTTGCATTTTGTAAGTTTAATTCTATACTAGTTGGCTCTATCGCATTGGTATTACTATTGATTACTTTTACCTCACAAGTTGCTGTTGTTCCATCTTTTGCTTTTGCTATAATGGTTGCTTCTCCTTTTTTGATTGCAGTTACTTCTCCTACCTCGTTTACTGTTGCTACTTCTTCATTTGTACTACTCCAATCAATAGCTAATGGTGTCGGCGTTACGATTGCTGTTAATTTACCTGTTTTCATTTTATTTAAATCCAATTCTAAGTTACTTTGACTTAATTGTATTTTTGTTTCTCCCTCTGTTGTATCTTTTACAACTACTTTACAGGTTGCCTCTGCTCCATCTGCTGCTGTTGCCGTAATCATTGTTTCTCCTACTGTTAGTGCTGTTATAGTTCCTGTTGCTCCATCTACAGTTGCAACATTTTCATCTGAGCTTTTCCAGCTTAATGCGGTTGTACTTGGCGTTATCGTTGCTGTTATAACAGCTGTTTTTACGTTTTTTAAGTCTAATGTTATTTCTTTTTTATCTAATGCTATTTGTGATAAATTGCTATTAACTGTAATTTGATTTCCTGTTAAGTCTTTTCCTTCTACTAAAGTTATTTCATTTCCAACTTGGTCATATATTTTTCTGTTTCCATCAAAAGCATTTCTCTCATTTACTTTTAAAATTCCTTTATCTTCTTTTGTAATTTTATAACTATATACAATATAGTTTCCTTCATTGTTTATCTCTGCTACAACCGGATTTTTTATCTCTCCTTCTCCAAAACTAATATTTAGATTTGGTGCCGTTTCTTTTATTAATGGAATTCTATTTTTTGTTGTATATATTTTCTCATTAAAGGTAACTTTTATTTTAATTTCATTCCCTGTTTTGTATTCTCCTCCATTTGATATCGTTTCGATTTTTTCTACTTTTGGTGCTATATTATCTGCTTCAATTTTACCTGTTTCTAATTTTTCAATATTCGTTAAATCTGCTTTATAACCTGATTCATTATAGACACTTCCAATATAATTATTGTTTTTTCCCATTAGTAATTCTCCTTGGTCTGTCTTATCTATTACATAATTATAAATGATAGCTTTTCCACTTACAGAATCGAAAGTAGCTAATTTATTTTCTCCGCCTTCTCCAAATTTTATTAATAATTTTGGAGCTGTATTTTTATTGATAGCCACTTTTTTATAGGCTCCATAAACTTTTTTGTCAAATTCTACTTTTATTTTTATTTCTTGTCCTTTGTTATATACCCCTTTTACTGGTGATGTCACACTAGCTTTTACAATGCTTGGTGCCACTTTATCTACTGGCTCTTCTGGTTTTTGTTCTCCTGAAGAACTATTGCCACTTGATGAGTTTCCTCCTGATGAATCACC
>CANEFU010000117.1 GCA_947426875.1 uncultured Clostridium sp. | reverse complement strand
TTCTAGTAATAATTCCATGTAATGATAAAATTGATTGATTTGTTTCTCGTCCAACGAAATTTCAATTTCTTCTGCTTGTTCTTTTATGATTTCTGAAAATTCTTCTTTTAACATGTCTTCTCCTTTTCTTGCTTATTAAATTGCTGTAAATACACTAATAATACGGATATATCAGCAGGTGATACGCCTGATATTCTGGAAGCTTGTCCGATAGAGTGAGGTTTTAATTTATTTAATTTTTGTCTTCCTTCTAAACTGATACCATTTATTTTTTCATAGTCTATCTTTTCTGGCAATATTTTGGTTTCCAATTTTTTAAATTTCTCTACTTGTGCTTCTTGCATTTTGATATAACCTTCATATTTTATTTGAATTTCTACTTCTTCTTTTTCTTGTTTGGTTAATTCTGGTCTTTCTTTATCAATAATAGCTAATTTTTCGTAGTTTAATTCTGTTCTTTTTAACAATTCTGACATCTTCGTACCTGTTGATAATTCAGATGTTTCATTCTCTCTTAATAATTGATTTACTGCTTCACTTGGTTTTACAATGGTGTTTCTAAGTCTTTCTATTTCTTTTTCAATATTCTCTTTTTTCTTGTTGAATCTTTCATATCTTTCATTGGAAATTAATCCAATTTCATGTCCTATTTGGGTTAATCTTAAATCAGCATTATCTTGTCTTAATAACAATCGATATTCTGCTCTTGAAGTCATCATTCGGTATGGTTCATTGGTTCCCTTGGTAACAATGTCGTCAATTAAAACGCCTATGTAACCTTGGGTTCTATCTAAAATAACAGGTTCTTCTCCTTTGATTTTTTGAACTGCATTGATTCCTGCTATTAATCCTTGACAAGCTGCTTCTTCGTATCCAGAAGTACCATTGATTTGTCCTGCCATGAATAGTCCTTCTATTCCTTTATATTCTAAAGAAAGCTTTAAATTGGATGGGTCGATACAATCGTATTCTATGGCATAGGCTGGTCTTGTGAATTCTGCTTTTTCTAGTCCTGGAATGGTATGATATAAAGCTATTTGTACATCTTCTGGTAGAGAGGAACTCATTCCTTGAATGTACATTTCCTCGGTATCAATGCCTACTGGTTCTACAAATGCTTGATGACGAGGTTTGTCACTAAATCGAACGACTTTGTCTTCTATGGAAGGACAATATCTAGGCCCTGTTCCTTCTATCATTCCAGCATATAAGGGTGACCTATGTAAGTTTTTTCGAATAATATTGTGAGTTTCTTCATTGGTGTATGTCAAATAACAATCTACTTGTTCAAAATCTTTAGGAGCATTTTCAAAGGAAAAGGCTTCTATTCCATTATCTCCTTTTTGTATTTCCATTTTGCTAAAATCAATGCTTCTTCTGTTGATTCTAGCTGGTGTTCCTGTTTTGAAACGAATTAGTTCAATGCCCAGTTTTTTCAAACAATCCGATAATTGATTGGCTGCTGCTACTCCATCTGGTCCACTTTCCTTAGAGAACTCTCCAATAAAGATTTTTCCTTTTAAATAGGTACCAGTTGCTAAAATAACAGTCTTTACTTTATAGATAGCTCCCACATCGGTTTCAATTGCTGTTATTTTTCCATCTTCTACTTGAATGTCTATAATTTCTCCTTGTTTTACTTCTAAGTTTTCTTGTTTTTCTAACGTGTGTTTCATTTCTGCTTGGTATCTTTTTCTGTCTGCTTGCGCTCTTAAAGAATGAACTGCTGGTCCTTTCGAAGTGTTTAACATTTTGATTTGTATCATTGTTTTGTCAATGTTTTTTCCCATTTCTCCACCAAGAGCATCTATTTCTCTTACTAAATGTCCTTTGGAGCTTCCTCCTATGTGTGGATTACATGGCATATTAGCAATCGCTTCTAAACTAATAGAAAAGATTAAAGTTTTCATTCCTAATCTAGCTGCTGCAAGAGCTGCTTCGCATCCTGCATGTCCTGCTCCAACTACTGCTACATCATATTCTCCTGCTATATAACTCATTTTTTCCTCCTCTTATTTGCTTTATCAAATTTATTTTTATTATTTTTTAGACCTGTCCCCCAATCCTTATTTGGAACATTTTTCTCTTCCTTGTGAAACAGAAATCGTTGTTTTTTTGCAACATAAATCACTTTTTACTTATTAGGTTTTGTGGTTTTTTCTTCTAAAAATGTTATTTTCCTTTTGCTTTATATGGTTTTGCTTTCTGTTTTTCATTTTCGTAAAATTTTACTTTTTAATTTGTGTTGTTATGTAACTCTTTTTGTTTTTACTGTTCTTTTCTATGGTTGTCATGATTCATTCTTTTTTCAAAAACCATCTATGCCTTTATTTCGGTTCAGGTTGCTTTTATTTTGTTTTTTGTATTTTAATGTTAAATTATATTGTTTTTATATTAAATCGTCTTATTTTTGATTTTAAGACCGATTGGTTACAACTATTTTCCTAAACAAAACTTGGCAAAAATTTCGTTTATAATATCTTCATTGACAACTTCTCCTGTTATATTTCCTAAATCTTCCAAAATATCTTTTATAAAAATAGCGATAATGTCTAATGGCATTTTTTCTTCAACAGTTTCTTTTGTTTTTTTCACGTTTTCTATTGCTTTTGCTATTAAATTTTTATGCCTTATATTAGTAATTACGATTTCATTGTCTAAATTGATTTCATTTAAATGAAATAACTCTGTTATTTCTGTATATAATTCCTCTATACCAATATAATTTAAAGCTGAAATACGAATAATATGATTGCTTACTTCTTGAAATCTTGCATCCTTTTCCTTTAGGACTGATTCTAAATCTATTTTATTCAAAATAATAATAGCCTTTTTACTTTTAGCAATATCCAATATTTCTATATCTTCTTCTGTTAATTCTTTGGTGCTATCGAAAATAGCTATGACTAAATCTGCTTCCTTTGCTATTTCCCTAGATTTTGCAATTCCTATTTTTTCTACTTCGTCTTTCGCTTGTCTTATCCCCGCTGTATCAATTAACTTTAACGGAAGTCCATTAATGGTAACAAATTCTTCTATAGTATCTCTTGTTGTTCCTTCATATTCTGTAACAATGGCTCTATCTTCTTTTAAAATAGCATTTAAAAGTGAGGATTTTCCCGCATTTGGCTTTCCTATGATAGCTGTTTTTATTCCTTCTTTTATCAATTTACCATTATCAAAACTTCTTTCCAATTTCAATAGTTTGTCTTCTACTTTTATTAGCATATCTATTATTTGTTGATTTGTAACATCGTCTACATCGTATTCTGGATAATCAATTGCTACTTCTATATTTACCATTACATCTAATATTTCTTGCTTAATTTCAGCTATTTTCCTTGATAATACACCTTCTAATTGTTTGACTCCTGTTTTGGCTTCTCTTTCTGATTTAGCATGGATTACATCCATTACTGATTCTGCTTGTAATAGGTCAATTCTACCATTTAAAAAAGCTCTTTTAGTGAATTCCCCTGGCTCTGCTAGTTCTGCTCCATTTTTCAAACACATTTCTAATATTTTTCTAACAATTACATTTCCCCCATGTGAATTGATTTCACACATATTTTCCGTTGTGTAACTTTTAGGTGCTTTAAAATAGGAAACTAATACTTCGTCTATTACTTCCCCATTTTCTATCACATTTCCGTATTTTATCGTGTATCCTTTTATATCTTTGATATCTTGTTTGGTTTTTGGCTCAAAAATTTTATCTAATATAGAAAAGCAATCTTTTCCACTCATTCGAATTATCCCTATTCCTCCAATCCCGAGGAGCCGTAGAGATAGAAGCTATTGTACTCATATTTTCCTCCTTTTTCTCTAAAAAACAAAAAAAGTCAAAGATAGATTACAAAATACTTGTAAAATCCGACCTTTGACCTCCGATTTTATTTTTTTAAAGATACTATAATTCTTCTATGTGGCTCTTCTCCCACACTGCTTGTCTCAATTTTTGGATGATTTTGTAGTTTGCTATGAATTATTTTTCTTTCATAAGCTTGCATCGGCTCCAATTTAACAGGTTTTCTTGTTCTTACTACTGTTTTTGCTACTTTTTCTGCTAAATCTTCTAATGTTTTTTCTCTTTTTGCTTTATAGCCTTCTATGTCTAAAATAACTCTAACTCTGTTTTCGATTCCTTTACTTGCTATTGCTGACAAAATGTTTTGCAATGCATATAAGGTTTCTCCTCTATATCCGATTAAATATCCTAAATTTCCAC
>CANEFU010000116.1 GCA_947426875.1 uncultured Clostridium sp. | reverse complement strand
AAAGAAATTGGTTCTATGATGGGTTCTGGTGGTTTAATTGTTATGGATGATACGAAATGTATGGTATCACTAGCAAAGTTCTATTTAGAATTTACGGTAAGTGAGAGTTGTGGTAAATGTACACCTTGTCGAATTGGAACCAAAAGAATGCTTGAGATGTTAGAAAAATTATGTAATGGCGAAGGAACAGAAAAGGATATTTATAAACTTGAAAAATTAGCAGCTAATATTCAAAAGGCAAGCATCTGTGGATTACGGACAAAGTGCACCAAATCCAGTTATTAGTACACTAAAATATTTTAGAGAAGAATTTAAGCAACATGCGATTGATAAAGAATGTAAAGCTTTAGAATGTAAAGCTATGTCAAAAATTACAATTAATGAAGAAAAATGTAAAGGCTGTGGTTTATGTCAAAAATCTTGTCCAGTAGGTGCCATTGAAGGAGAAGGAAGAGAAAAGAGAACCATTAATCAAGATACATGTATTAAATGTGGTACTTGTTTAACCAATTGCCCATTTAAAGCAATAGGAAACTGATTTTAAAGGAGAAAAAATGCTTAACATAGAATTAAAAGATATCAAAGAGTTTTCAAAAACATATAATGCTAATCCAGAAAATAAAAAAATAGAAGCTAGAATCTTAAAGCAAGGATTGGAAAAAAGTTGTATCAACCAAAAAATAGTAGAAGAGAATCCATTCTTTTTCAATATTGAACTTTCAGAAACAAAACGATATGACCAAAAAGAAAGTTTGAGATGTTGGATATTTTCAGGATTTAATATGATAAAACGTAACATGGCTGAAAACTTAAATATGGATATTATGAAATTTGAATTATCGGATAATTATATTGCTTTTTTTCACCGATTAGAAAAATCCAATACGGCATATGAAACAGTTATTCATAGTAGAACCACTGATTTAACTAAAATAGAAAAGAAAAAAATCCTGAAAAATCCAGTGAGTGAAACAGGGAATTGGAAATTGTTTATAAATATAGTTAAGAAGTATGGAATGGTTCCATTGGAAGTTATGCCAAGTAGTATAGAAGGTGAAAATTGTCAAAATATAGAAAATCTATACACAGAAACAATAAGAAAGAATTTGAAAGAATTAGTAGAATTAAAAAAGCAAGGAAAACCTAATCAAGAACTTCGAAAAGTAAAAAAGCGAATGTTAGCAGAAAATTATGAATTCTTATCAAAAGTATATGGAGAACCAAAGCAGATTTTTAACTATAATTACATAGATAAAAATGGAAATAGTGTAAAGTTAAAAAATATAACATCACTTGAATTTGTACAACAATTTTTAACTTTGGATATTGATAATTATGTATTTATTTCTAATTCACCACATTGGAATAGCAAATATGGACAGAAATTTAGAAATTCCACTGTAGTGAATGTAAGAAGAAAAAAAGGTACCGATTATTTACATATAACATCAAAAGAGTTGAAAGAACTGGCAATTCAGCAACTAAAAGACAATATACCAGTTATAGTAGGGATTTTTATTCGAAAATTTGCAGACAAAAAGTTAGGAATTTTAGATACAAGATTATATGATTATGAAAAATCAATATCATATAAAAGATTGAATAAAGAAGATGGAATGTCATTTGGAGATATTGAGTTACATCATTGGATGACAATAACAGGTGTATATCTCGAAAATAATGAGTCAAAAAGATGGAAAGTAGAAGATAGTTATGGTGATAAAGAAAAAGTAAATGGTTACTATGTTATGAATGATAATTATTTTACAGATTATGTATTTACGGTTATTATCCACAAAAAATATTTATCTAAGAAGCAATTAGAATTATATAATCAAAAAGCTATTATAGAGAAATAAAGGAGGAAAACAATGGAAAATAATTTAATTACTTTAACCATAGATGGTCAAGAAGTAAAAGCTCCAAAAGGAACTACGATATTGCAAGCAGCTAAACAAGCAGGAATTGATATCCCAACCTTATGCTTCTTAAAAGACATTAATGAAGTAGGCGATTGTAGAATGTGTATTGTAGAAGTAGAGGGAAGAAGAGGATTTGCTACTTCTTGCATTCAAACCATAGAAGAAGGAATGGTGGTACATACTCATACGCCAAATGTATTGGAAGCAAGACATGTTATATTAGACTTAATTATCTCGAATCATGCAAAAGATTGTCTAACTTGTACCCGTTCAGGAAATTGTGAATTGCAAGCATTAGCTACCAAATTCAATGTTTTGCAAGTGGAATTTGAAGGAGAAAGAGCAGAACACGAAATAGATGACTTATCCCCTTCTATTGTAAGAGATTTTAATAAATGTATTTTATGTAGAAGATGTGTAGCAGCTTGTAAAAACGTTCAAAAAATAGGAGCTATTGACTGTATTAATAGAGGATTTGAATCCTGTATTTCAACAGTAGGAGACCATAGCTTAAACGATGTTAATTGTACGAATTGTGGTCAATGTATTGAAGCTTGTCCAACAGGAGCATTACATGAAAAAGAAACCATAGATGATGTATGGATAAAATTAAAGGACCCAGATACCTATGTAATTGCACAAACAGCACCAGCAGTTCGTGTAGCTTTAGGAGAAGAATTTGATATGCCGATTGGAACAAATGTGACTGGAAAGATGGTAACATCCCTTAAAAGATTAGGTTTTGACAAAGTGTTTGATACCAATACAGGTGCAGATTTTACCATTATGGAAGAAGCGAATGAATTTATAGAAAGATTTCAGGCAAATGATAACCTTCCTATGATTACTTCTTGTAGTCCAGGTTGGGTAAAATATATAGAAATGAATTATCCAGAATTGTTACCACACTTATCAACCTGTAAATCACCACATCAAATGTTTGGCGCTTTGCTTAAGACCTATTATGCCGAAAAAGAAGGAATTGACCCTAAAAAAATTTATGTGGTATCTGTTATGCCATGTATTGCTAAGAAGTTTGAAAGACAAAGAGCAGAAATGCAAAATGATGGACTTTATGATGTAGACAATGTTATTACTACACGCGAACTTTCAAGAATGATTAAACAAGCTAATATTGAATTTACCAAATTAGAAGAAAGCGAATTTGATTATCCAATGGGAGAGGCAACAGGAGCTGCTGCTATTTTTGGAACAACAGGAGGCGTTATGGAGGCAGCACTTCGAACCGCACAAGATACGCTAACAGGAAAAGACTTGGAAAAAATAGATTTTGAACAAGTTCGTGGAGGAGATGGTATCAAAAAAGCGACAATTAATATCGCAGGAAAAGATATCAAAGTAGTGGCAGCAAGTGGTTTAGCTAATGCTAAGGAAATATTGGAAGAAATAAAGGCAGGAAAAGCAGATTATCAATTTGTAGAAATTATGGCATGTCCAGGAGGATGCGTAATGGGCGGAGGGCAACCAATTAAGAGTTCCAAGATACGTTCAGAAGTAGATGTAAGAAAGCTAAGAGCAGATGCCTTATATTCTATTGATGAAAAATCTACGATTAGAAAATCTCATGAAAATCCTGTTATTAAGAAAATTTATGCGGACTACTTAGAAAAACCAGGAAGTGAGCTAGCAGAGAAGCTATTACATACAAGCTATCAAAAAAGAGAAAAATATCACATTTAAATGATAAATTTTTTGATAAAAGTATTGCATTCTTATTCAAGATATAGTATATTTTGGTAAGAGGTGCAAAAAATGACAAAATTATTAAAGAAAAGACAAAAAATAAATAGAAGCAAAATTACAGTTCAAAAAGCTGTTGTTTTTGCAT
Source organism: uncultured Clostridium sp. (assembly GCA_947426875.1). Classification (GTDB taxonomy): domain Bacteria; phylum Bacillota; class Clostridia; order TANB77; family CAG-508; genus CAG-269. Next base: position 507 of record CANEFU010000116.1, on the reverse strand, counting down.
TTGTTTTGTAAAAGATACTATATTTCATTTGAAATTGGTATCTTTTTTTATAAGCTTTTTTTGTATCAGATTATAAAAATGAAAGGGGAAATATTCAATGGAACAAGAGAAATTACTATTAGACGTAAATGAAAAACCAAAAATAGCTAAATGGATAATTTTAGCGATACAACATGTATTTGCCATGTTCGGTGCTACCATATTAGTACCAATTTTAGTAAATAGTGCAGCAGGAGAAACCGTATTAACGATACCAGTTGCCTTAGTTTGTTCAGGAATAGGAACATTAATTTATATTTTATGTACAAGGGGAAAATCACCAGTATATCTAGGAAGTTCATTTGCTTTTATTGCACCATTAGCAGCAGCTTTCTTAAAAGGTGGTGTAGCAGGAGCTATGACAGGAGTTATGGCAGTAGGATTAATCTATATTATTTTTGCCATTGTTGTTAAATTTATTGGAAAGAATTGGATTGACAAATTATTACCACCACTTGTTATTGGCCC
>CANEFU010000115.1 GCA_947426875.1 uncultured Clostridium sp. | reverse complement strand
CTGTTACGAGCGGTAATGTGGAAAATATCAATATAGGATTAATACAAGGAGCAAAATTCGATTTACGATTAGATAAATCCATCACGAAAATAACCGTACAAAATGGAAAAGGAACAAAACAATATAGTTATAATAATGCTAATTTTGCAAAAGTAGAAGTGGACAGAAAAACGATTCAAAATACAACTGTAACCATTGAGTATGCTATTAAAGTAACCAATGAAGGAGAAATAGAGGGATATGCTAGCAAAATTACAGATTATTTATCTTCTGATTTACAATTTAATGCCCAACAAAATAAAGATTGGAAGGTAGAAAATGGACAATTAGTAAGTACAAGCTTGTCAAATGACCTAATTCGTCCAGGAGAAACAAGAACTTTATATTTGCAAGCAACTAAGAAATTAACAGAGGATAATTTAGGAACGGTAACCAATACAGCAGAAATTACACAAGATGGCAATGTACGCTCAGTAAAAGATATTGACTCTGTTCCAGGAAATAAACAAGCCAATGAAGATGATATATCAACGGTTAGTGTGATTATAGGAATTAATACAGGAAGGATTATCATGTATATTTCTCTTATCATAACAGGAGTAATCATCTTAGCCTTAGGAATTTATGAAATTCGAAAAAAGGTGCTTATAAAGTAAAGAAAGGAGGAGAACCAAGTGAAAGTAAAACATAAAATACTCATCTCATTCTTCTTATTATTAGTCAGTATTTTCTTATTACAGCAATCAATAAGTAATGCTGCATGGGCCACCACAAGTAAGTATAATAAGCAGCAATCTTCTTTTAGTAGAAACTATTCAGGAAAAAGCTTAAAATATAGGGGAGGTTTTTACATTACGAACGTGAGTGGGGCTACAAGTGAATCTGATTGGAGCTGGAGTCATGGTTTTGCAAAACTATATAGAAATTCAGGTGTATTTTGTTTAAACCATTCTAAAAGAGCATTTGAAGAAAGCGAAGAGGATAATACACCAACGTTATTAACGAATATATGGGTACAAGGTTCAACGGTTTATAAAAACAAAGATGCAAGTTCTAGGTTAGAGGATGTTTTAACAAGTTCATCTGCTGTTAAAACGGCTCGAATGTATGCTTATATAACCTCTCATGCACCAGATCGAGCTGAGGTAAACATAGATAAACCAGGGAAATCAAATAAAGATTCAAGTGCTGTGCAATGGGCTGTTTGGATGGGGTCTAGAGACTATTTCCACCATCTTAGTGATGCAAGTAGATATGATAATGCATTTATAAATAGTCACGATGCAGACAATGCTAAAAAAGGAGAAAGCCTTTATGAAATAGCAAAAGCTTATGCAAAAATTAATCCAACTGTGGCATTTCAAAAATCTAGCTATAGTCAATGGAAAAACGTTGGCGGTAATTTTGTGATAGGTCCATTTAGAGTTAAGTTCCCAGATTCAAAAGTAGGTAACACAAGATTAGCAGGAGAGTCTGGAAGCGCATTAGGAGGTAGAAAAGTAGGTGATGGTTGGAACTTTTGCAATGCAAGTGGACAAAATATAACCTTAAAATCAGGTTCTGATTTTTACATAAAAGTAAGTCCTAATATAATGAATATAGATGGAATGACACTTACCATTCAAGCAAAAGTAATAGAAGCACGAGCTGACTGGTGGGAGCAAATAAGTGTATCAGGAAAGCAAGCACAGATGTTTGTTCCTTATGCAGAGACTTACTGGACGTATCCAAAAGCTAGTATTACGATTAAGCCACCAAGTGTAAGTCTTGGAAAATCTGATGTTCGAACAGGAGAGCCTTTGGAAGGAATAGAATTCAAAATTAGAAATTCGGCAGGTTATTATTTAACAGGATTCTATCGAACAGAAGAGGGAACTAGTATGGCCGTATTTGGTTCAAGCAATGTTAATGCTGGAATTGGATATATAACCAATAGCAGAGGAGAAATTCCACCAATTACAGGACTGGAAACAGGTGTTACCTATACTATGGTAGAAACGTCAGTAGGAAAGAATTGGCAATATGAACCAGGACAAACTGCTCCTTTTACACTAGGAGGAAGTGGAAATACCAATATACCAATTAAAAATGAAAAAGTTTTTGTTAATATATCAGGTTATGTATGGAAAGATGAAGCAAGTGACAAAACAGAAGACCTTACTAAGATAAATAATTTATACGATGACGGAGAAGAACGATTAAACAGAGTTGTTACGGTAAGACTAAAAAAGAGAGGAACCAATGAAATTGTAGGCTCCTATAATATGCCAACACAGAAATTGGGTAGATATGGAGAAGATGGAAATGGAGAGTATTTCTTTGAAAAAGTAAGAATTAAAGAAATAGAAGCAGGAAATTATTATATCGAATTTGAATACGATGGATTAACTTATGAAAGTGTTCCTGTCCCATATGTAGAACGTGACAATGGTTCAAAAGCGAAGGAAAATGCAGGAGTAAGAAGAGCGTTTAATGAAAGCTTTGCGATTGTAGAAGGAAGTGGAAGAGATAGTGGATTTACGAGAAATCCAAGTGGAAATAGGTCACGTGAGTTAGATTATGATATTAGTAGACCACATATTGCAACTTTAGAGAATGATGGAAAATATAAGATAACAGCCAATACAGACGAAGGTGGATACATGTTAAAAGATAGATTTGAGTATCGAGAAGAAGAAATGAGAAACATCAATTTAGGTATCTATAAAAGAGAGCAACCAGACATGGCAATTATCAAAGATTTACACAATGTAAAAGTAGCCATAAATGGAGTAGAACATACTTACAATTATGCACAAAGATTTTCTAATAAAAATAAATATGGTGATGGATTTGATATAGGTGTTAAATTTGGAGATAAATATGAGAGTATGTCTTATACAAGAGCTATTTATCAATCAGACTATCAATATCTGAACGAACAAGACAGAGGAAAAGAATTACAAGTATATATTACATATGAAATTAAAATGAGAAATCAATCCTCTAGTTTAAGAACAAAAATTAATAGTGTTGTAGACTACTATGATAATAGACTTGAAATTGTAGGAGTGGGAACAGATGTAAAGAAAAATGGGGACACAAATGAAACTTTAAGTAGAAATTATACGACACCACAGTCATATGGTAGTAGAGGATACAACAAAGTAATTATTAATAATAATACAGAAATACAAGCTAATACAAACAACGAGAAAAGTATTTACGTACAATATCGATTAAACAGAAAAAATGTACAAGAGATATTTGAAGGAAAACCAGGAATAAAAGATAATATAGCAGAAATCAATTCGTATTCTATTTATGATAAAAACGGAATTTATGCAGGAATTGACAAAAATTCTAATCCAGGAAACTGTATACCAGGAGATAGAAATACTTATGAAGATGACACTGACCAAGCTCCATCTTTACAATTAGTATTACAACAAGAAAGAAAAATAGAAGGACAAGTATTTGTGGACGAAACAGGAAAACCAGAATTACAATCTGGAAAAATTCGACAAGCAAATGGTAGAAATGATACACAAGAAGAAAAATTAAAAGACGTAACAGTAACCTTAATAGATAAAGATGGAAAAACAGTAGAAATTTTTGATGAAACGCAAAAGAAATGGATACCTGCTATTAAGAAAACAAAAGAAGATGGAACCTATTACATAGGAGGATTTATACCAGATAACTATAAAATTGTATATACATGGGGAGATAAGAAGCATAGAGTACAAGAATACAAGAGTACAATTGTAGACAAATCTTCTTATGAAACAAAAGAAGGTGGAAAAACCGACAATGCACTAGAATGGTATAAAGATAAATTTAAGCAAGGTTATCCAGGTGTTGAATGGGAAAACAACAAAGAAATAAGAGTATCTGATGCTGTAGATAATTATGACGAAAGACAAAAGATAGATGACCAATCTGTTTTGGTAACCAATAAAAATCAAAAAGTGATTGAAGCTTATGGAGAAAGTACACAACTAGAACAAACTGGAGGAAACGAAGAAAACTTAATCACCCAAATAAACTCAACAACGCCAGGCTTTAGAATAAATGTGGAATATTCTACAGAGCCAACCAAATATGGAGAAGAATACATAACAGATAGTCAAGAAAAGATACAAATGACAAAAATAGATAACAGAGAGTATGTCCAAAAGAAACCAGGACAGATAAATGAGTTAAAAAGTATCGATTTCGGAATTGTAGAAAGAGCAAGACAAGCCATAGAATTAAATAAAGATGTAACTAACGTAAAAGTAACGTTAGCCAATGGAAGTATAT
>CANEFU010000114.1 GCA_947426875.1 uncultured Clostridium sp. | reverse complement strand
AATAAAAGAAATGGAAGCCGTGAGCAAGAAATATCAGAAATCAGTCGTTCACTAAAAATACTAGCCAAAGAAATAGGGGTACCAGTCATAGCACTATCACAATTATCAAGAGCAGTAGAACAAAGACCAGACCATAGACCGATGTTATCAGACCTAAGAGAATCAGGAGCCATTGAGCAAGATGCAGACATTGTAATGTTCTTATATCGAGATGATTATTATAATCAAGACAGTGAGAAAAAAGACATAGCAGAAGTAATCTTAGCAAAACACAGAGGAGGCTCAACAGGAACGGTAGAATTATTATGGTTAGGAAGCTATACGAAATTTGTCAACCTAGAAAGACGATTCGATGACTAAATCTAACTTGCCACTTGCAACTTGCCAATCATTCCGGGTTTGTTTGGCAACTTAACTATTTTTTACAAAATTGAGAATAATTATTGGGGTATTTATATTTGGGGGAAGTATATACAAGAAAAGGAGGAAACAGCATAAGAACTTTTAAAAGAAATATAAATACTTCTTTTTTTCATATTATAAGTCAAGGAATTAATAAAGAGTACATTTTTGATTCTCAAGAAAATAAAGAGAAATATATGAAAATAATAGAAGAAACAAAAGAGAAAATAAATACAACAATTTTAGCCTATTGTATCATGGGAAATCATATCCATATATTATTTTATGAAAAGGATGTCCATCAGCTAACTAAATTTATGCATCGAGTAAATTTAATATATGCGAAATACTACAATAAAAAAAATGATAGAGTAGGATATGTATTTCGAGATAGATATAATTTACAGCCGATACTTTCTGAAAAATATCTGTATAGTTGTGTGAAATATATACACAATAATCCTGTTAAGGCCAATCTATGTGAAAAACCAGAGCAATATGAATATTCGAGTTTTAAAAAGAACCGATTTTATACCAATACAGAAATTGAAAGAAATGTCAGAAAGTTTATCGTAATGAGAGAGCCTGAAGAAGATGAAGAGCAAGAGTTTGCCTTTTTGGAAGTTGAAAGAGACAAAGAGCAAATAGGCAAGGAACTGTTACAAAAAACAATGGAAGAAAATCATATTACCAAAGAAGAGTTGAAAAATAATATAGAATTATTAAAAAGAATAGTAAAAAATTTAAATACGAATTATAATTTATCTTTTAGAAAGATAGAAAAACTTTTAGGAGTAGGGAGAGAAACATTAAGAAAGATAGTTCAATAATATATTTTTATTCTGTAAAATATTGATAATCAGACTTTGTAAAAATAGTTAAGTTGCGAAACAAGCTCAGATATTAAAGGAAAAGAAAGGAAAAGAAATGATAGATAAAGTAATAAAAACCATACAAAAAAACAATTTAATAGAAAAAGGAGATAAATTAGTTCTAGCTGTTTCAGGAGGTCCAGATTCTATGTGTATGCTAGATATACTGCAGAAATATCAAAAACAACAAAAATTTGAAGATTGCCAAAAAAACCCGGAATACTTGGCAAGCTTCGCAAATTTGGAAACTTGCCAAAAAAAACCGGAATGTTTGGCAAGTAAGCCATTTGAGATAGTAGTGGCTCATGTGAATCATATGATTCGAGAAGAAGCAGAACAGGATGAGCAATATGTGAGAGAATATTGTGAAAAAAATGAAATTGAATTTTATACAAAAAGTATAGATGTTCAAAAAATAGCTCATACTAATAAAATAGGAACAGAAGAAGCAGGAAGATTAGCTAGATATGAATTTTTTGATGAAATTTTGAAAAAGACAAATGCTACTAAAATAGCGATAGCACATAATAAAAATGATAAAGTTGAAACTATTTTAATGCATACTTTAAGGGGAAGTGGATTAGAAGGGTTAAAAGGGATAGAAGTCAAAAGAGACAATATTATAAGACCTTTGATTGACTGCGAAAGAGCGGAAATAGAAAATTATTGTGAAGAAAGTAAATTAAATCCCAAAATTGATAAGACAAATTTTGAAAATATTTATAATAGAAATAAAGTTAGAAATATTGTAATTCCGTATATTCAGAAGGAATTTAATCCGAATATTATAAAAACAATGGATAGACTTTCTGATATTGTGGCAGCAGAAGACGAATATATGGAAAAACAAATGTTAAAGGCATATCAACAAATATTGATAGAAGAAAAGCAGAAAAACGAAGAAATTATAATAGATTTAAAAAGTTTTAATTCACAAGAAACAGTAATAAAATCAAGACTAATCCGATATATTATAAAAAGGCTATTTGGCAGTAGCGCAAGCATTGAAAAAATACATATAGAAGATGTAATAAAATTATGTCATAATAATGTAGGAAATAAATATCTAACACCCAATAAAAATGTGAAAATTTTAGTCAAAAATCATAAAGTATATTTTGGAAAGCAATGATAAGTACCCGTAGCAAATGCACAAAGCAAGCGACTTTGTAATAAAAAAGACATATAAAAAACTATTGAAAAAGAAAAATTTATATGTTATAAAAGCAATATGAATTGAAACAAAACATAAGGAGGAATTATTTTGAAAAACGGAATTAAAACATTGGCCATGTGGTTAATAATAGGAGTTATATTTATTGTAGTATTGTCATCTATTGTAGAAAATAGTGATGCTAAATTAAAGTATTCAGAATTGATAGCTGATATTAATAGTGGAAAGGTAGAGGCAATTCAAATTGAAGCAGATGGAAAATTAGCCACTGTTACTTTAAAAGATGACAAAATTAAAAAAGAAGTTAATATACCAGACATGGAAAGCTTTATGGCGTATAGCGAAGACTTCTTAAAAGATGGAGCTTTTACCTTAGAAGAAAAATCACAGTCAATCTTTATTACAATTATTAGCTTACTTACACCATTTGGATTATTAATTATATTCTTAATATTCTGGTTCTTCATGATGGGAGGAGCTGGTCAAGGTGGAGCTGGAAGCAAGACAATGTCATTTGGAAAAAGTAAAGCCAGAATGATGACACCAGCAGAGAAAAACAAGATAACATTTGAAGATGTAGCAGGTGTTGATGAAGAAAAAGAAGAATTAGAAGAAATTGTACAATTCTTAAAAAATCCAAAGAAATTTACCGATATGGGAGCAAGAATTCCAAAAGGAGTTTTATTAGTAGGACAGCCAGGAACAGGTAAAACTTTATTAGCAAAAGCAGTAGCAGGAGAAGCAGGAGTACCATTCTTTATTATTAGTGGTTCTGATTTCGTTGAAATGTTCGTCGGAGTTGGTGCTTCTAGAGTAAGAGATTTATTTGACCAAGCCAAGAAAAACGCACCATGTATTATATTCATTGATGAGATAGACGCAGTAGGTCGTCAAAGAGGAGCTGGACTTGGTGGAGGACATGATGAAAGAGAGCAAACACTAAACCAATTATTAGTAGAGATGGATGGATTTGCTGAAAATGAAGGTGTAATTGTATTAGCAGCAACCAATAGACCAGATGTCTTAGATAAAGCCCTATTAAGAGCAGGAAGATTTGATAGACAAATCGTAGTAGGATTACCAGATGTAAAAGCAAGAGAACAAATTTTAGAAGTTCATTCAAGAAAGAAACGTTTTGCAGATGATGTAGAATTAAAAGTAATAGCTAAAAATACATCAGGTTTTGCAGGAGCAGACTTAGAGAATGTATTAAATGAAGCAGCTTTATTAGCAGCTAGAAGAAATTTAAATGAAATAGGAATGAAAGAAATCGAAGATGCCATGGTAAAAGTAACGATGGGACCAGAGAAAAAGACGAAAGTAAGAAGTGAAAAAGAAAATAAATTAGTAGCTTATCATGAAGCAGGTCATGCAGTAGTAAGTCACTATTTAGAAACACAAGACCCAGTGCATCAAATATCTATAGTACCAAGAGGAATGGCTGGAGGATATACGATGTATCGACCAACAGAAGATAAATCATTTATGTCAAAAACAGAAATGGAAGAAAATATTGTATCACTTCTAGGACGGAAGAGTAGCAGAGGCATTAATTTTAAATGATATATCAACAGGTGCAAGCAATGATATTGAAGGAGCAACTCAAATTGCCAAAAGCATGGTAACTAAATACGGAATGAGTGAAAGAATCGGAGCGATTATGTTAGGAGGAAACCAAGAAGAAGTATTCTTGGGAAGAGATTTAGCACAAAGTAAAGAATATTCAGAAGAAACAGCAGCAGTAATTGACGAAGAAATAAAAAGAATTGTTGATACAGGATATAATAGAGCAAAACAAATTTTATCAGATAATATTGATAAATTGCATCAAGTAGCTGGTATCTTGTTA
>CANEFU010000113.1 GCA_947426875.1 uncultured Clostridium sp. | reverse complement strand
ACGCAATACCATACATATGGATATAAGGCTACTAATATAAGTAATATTGCTATTTTGCAGTCTTTTATTGGTTTTCTATTTTTCACCATTCTTACTATCCAAGTAATGGTTATTCCTGTTAATATAACAAACAATGGTACATTGTATAAATATTTAATATTTTTAGAAACAGCGCCCCATCTAGTTGCTGGATATAATTCATTTCCATTGGCTCTATATAATATTTGGTTAAAGGCTGCTGTAATCACATCTTTATGTAAAACAATAGAAGCGATTACCCACTTTGAGAAGAATAAAGTTCCATAAGCTATACACCATAAAGCAGATAATTTTATGATTTCCCATAGTATTTTTTTCATTTCTATTTTTTCTCTGTTTTTTAACAACACAACATAAATTAAAGGGATTCCTAATGTTAATAGTGGTGCTGTTAATAAATCAAAAAATACAACAAGACCTCCCATGATAAAGAATAGATACGGATATAGGTTTTGTTTTTTTAATTGATACAAAACATTTACTAAAATTACTCCTATAAAAGCAATGGCAAATACATTTATAAATTGCACTGACATTGGCACAATGAAGAAACATACCGCTGACATTGCCAATACAAATGCCATAGCATGTAACAAATTGAAATTTTTATAAATGCTGATTACTGTTAACATGAATAGCATAAACATCACAAACATGAATAAATAACGGATTTCTTGATAGTTTAAAAATAGTAATAATGGTCTCATGATAGTTTGTATACCATGCCAATATCTCGTATATTCTTGGTTATTATAAAGTCCTGGTTCTTCTATGGTTGCTGCTAATGCACCAGCTTGGTCATCATTTTTCAAAGAATATCTTGAATTTTCAAAAGCTCTTACTAAAAGCCCCTCATTCTCTTCTTTTCCCTTATTCATCGCAGTATTTAAAATAAGTAAATCGGTAAATTCGTCTATTTGCGCTCCTTTTACAGTTGGTATTCCAGTTGGTGTCAATCCTATCTCTTTTGATTCTGCTATATGTGCTTGAATTCTATCATTTGGAAGGGCATAGGTAATTACCATTCCAGCACAAAATGCGAATAGCATAACAACAAAGATAATTGCATAGATTACAATATTTTTTAGTATTTTATTTTTCATGTTTTTCTCCTTTTTATGATTATTTATAATTGCTCTGCAAATCCTTTTTGTAATTTATTAAAAATCAAATAAGCAACTACAATCGCTCCTATAGAGCCACCAATTAACAATAAGATAGCTCCTATATCTGGCATGGTTTGATTGTAAAAAATATCTCGATAACCATTGATAACATATGTCATAGGATTTAATTTTAAAACCCATGCAAAATCTGCTGGTATGGTATCTGCTGCATATACAATTGGTGTTGCATAAAATAGTAATTGCAAGAAAACTCCTACAAAATGTTGTAAATCTCTTACATAGACACATACACTAGAAATCACTAAAGAAATAGCTAATAGTAATACATATTGTGCTAAAAATACAAGTGGATAAATGACAACATATTTCGTTATTCCTAAACCACTAAATAAAACAAATGCTAAAATGATAATGGTAGATATAAAGAAATTAACCGCTTCACTAGTAACCACAGAAATAGGTAATATCTCTCTTGGAAAATATACTTTTTTTAATAAATTTCCATTTTCAACCATTGTAAAAGCTGACCTCGTAATGGCTGTTGAGAAAAAAGTCCAAGGTATTAGACCACAGCATAAAAATATTACATAATTTTCTTGTGTGTTTTTTAAGATAAGAGGAAATACAATGGCATATACGGCTATTTGTAATAAAGGATTTAAAAATGACCATAATACTCCTAAAAATGAGTTTTTATATGTTCCTCTAATTTCTTTTTTTACATTTGTTTTTAATAATTCTCGATAATTATATAATTTCTTAAAGACTTTAAACATCTGTTATTCTCCTCTTTTTAGTATTCTTTTCATCCAATTATATACATGTAATTTAACCAATACTACATAAATTGGATGTTTTATCTTATATTCTAGCGTATTTTCATAGTATAACATTTTGTTATCCTTTTTTTCTAATTTCCAATCTATGTCTACGTTTTCTCTATTATAATTTTGTACTAACCACTTATATTCCTCTTGTGCACCGATAAAATATCTAGTGATAAATTCTTTGGTTAAATCTATATTATTTTTCATGTTTTTTGCGTTTTCTATTTTTTCTTTGTTTGGATTATTTTTTATTTCTTCTAGTATCTTGTCCATATTTTCTATCATATTATCAATGGTAAATCCATTTAATATTCTTTCTCTTGCCTTCTTTTTGTAATCTGCTAGATGATTTAAAATTCGATTAATTCCTTCTACATATGGTAGAATTTCTTCTTCTTTGTAATCAATATCAAAAATGTCTTCTTCTTTTTGCAAGCAAGGAACAATTACCCCTACCTCTTCATTGATAAGTTCTTTTTGTCCTCCTACATCACAAGATACCACAGGAACTCCCATCGCTAACGATTCATAAGCTGTAAGTGCTAACCCTTCTTTAATCGAGCAATTTATGGTCATATCACTGATAGCATATATTTTTTCTGTGTCTTTCACATTTCCTAAAAATAAGATATGCTCTTCTAGTTTTAATTTTTTTGCTCTCTTTTGAATCTCATTTAATAATGGACCATCTCCTGCAACAATACACAAAAAATCTTCTCTTTGCTGTTTTAATTTTTCTAAGATACTTAATAGTAAATAAGGTCTTTTTTGTTCTGCTATTCTACAAATATAGCTAATAATGTATCTTCCTTTTGGCTCTATCCCTTTTTCTTTTAGGATTTCTTCTTTATTAAATAAATCTGGATTATAAATTTGCTCATCTACACCAATATAAAGCGTTTCTACTTCTTTTGGTTCTCTTTTAAAATAATCAACTAATACATTTTCACTATTTTTATTGCATACATAGGTTTTGTCAATAATAGAAGAAATTCTGCTAGAATCTCTTGAAAAACCACCATTTCTATTGTACCATTCTTCCATATGTACATAATCTATGATTGGTATTTCAGGATGTTTTACTTTTAAATATGGTAAAATACTATAACCAAATGTACTATTAGTATTAAAAATAAGATTAATGTTGTTTTTTTGTATGATATAGTTAATAAAAGTTATCCAATTTTTTCTATCTAAGAAAGTAGTTACATCATATACGGTTGCATATTCTTCAAATTCTTGTCTCCAATCGTTTCGATTTGGCTCTGTGGAAATAATCGTGAATTCATATTTGCTTTTATCGCTTCTTTTTATGATATCTAAATTAAATTTATCTGCTCCACCCATTGTCATCCAAGGAATGATTAATAATATATTGGTTTTATGATTCTTTGTTTTTTGTGGCACTAAAATATCACTATTTTCATCTTTGATATATTCCCAATTGTAGTCTTCTTTCGGATATTGAATTCCTTTTTTTGGACCTTTTTTCCCTTTCTTTCGATTGTCTTCTATTTCATTTACAATCTTTTTTACATAGGACATAGCTCTTTCCCTATTGTCTTCATTGGATTGTTGTAACTCACTTTCTTCTTTTGGCTTTTTTCTGTACCAAAAACCAAGAAAGTTCATTCTAACAGGATACATTCTCTTTTCTATCATTTTTAGCCATAGGCACCAATCTTCATATACATTTTTATCACGAATTTCAAATCCATTAACAGCCCAAAATGCTTCTTTTCTAATCATAGCTGTCATAACTAAAATATTGTCTTGCATTACCTTTTTAGGATTATACCATTTCGTCCATGTAAAGTTTTGTCCTCCAAAATTAATGGTATCCGCATATGCCCAAGCTGCTTTTGGATGCGTTTCTAATGTCCAATAGGCACATTCTAAGTAAGTTTCATTGATTAAATCATCAGAGTCCAAAAATAAGAGATATTTGCTTTCTGTATCTGCTTCTTTTGCACCAAAATCTCTTGCCGCTGCTGGTCCTTCGTTTTCTTTACGAAATACTCTTATTCTTTTATCTATTTTCTCTATTTGTTTTAATTTTTCGATATCTTCTTGATTGGTAGAACCATCGTCTACAATAATCCATTCAAAGTATGGAAATGTTTGATTTAATACACTATTTACTGTTGTATCTATATATTTATTCGTATTATAATAGGGTGTTATAATAGAAATAATTGGTTTGTTTTCTTTCCAATCATTTTCTTCTTTTCTTTTTCTTCCTGGAAATAAGTTATAATCTATCTTCATTTATACAATCCTTTCTTATTTCGTTACTTCTTTTATATATTCATCT
>CANEFU010000112.1 GCA_947426875.1 uncultured Clostridium sp. | reverse complement strand
AATCGAGAAACTAAAACAAAATCTTAAATTTCATCTATGTATTTTTGAGTGTGCTATCACACAATTTTTTGTATAAAATAGAAAAAACTGCAAAAAATATAAAAAAGTACTTGAAAAAATATATCGAATGGTATATAATGCAAAAGTCTTAAAAATAAGTTATCAATTTTCTGGTGATTATGACATTTAGGGTAATACCTGTTCCCATCCCGAACACAGAAGTCAAGCCTAAATGTGCCGAAAATACTTGCGGGTTACCCTGCTGGAAAAATAGGTTGTTGCCAGATTTATATATATTCCTCGTTAGCTCAGTTGGTAGAGCGCTCGGCTGTTAACCGATAGGTCGTTGGTTCGAGTCCAACACGAGGAGCCATAAAAATAGCAGATAAGAAATTATCTGTTATTTTTTTATGTGTTCGCTAGTTTCTACTAAAAATATGTTATATAATTAAGCAGAATTAAGGATGTGAAAATATATGATTAAAATATGTTTGTTCCAATTGTCATAAAGAAATTCACAGTGAATTAGGATATAAGAAAATATAGAGGTATGATATGGAGATAGAATTATTAATAAAGAAATTATATAATTTTCATATAAATGCAAATATGGGACTTGCATTTGATGGAATAGACAATTATAAAAATTACAGCATTGCTTATCATAACAAGATAAAAGATTGTTGGTACAATTTTATTACTAATATAAAAGCAAATAGTAAAGAAGAATTTGATAAAAATATGATAGAAGCGATTCCTAAAATGAAAGCAAAAAATAGGAATATTACTATTAATGTCTTACCTTTTATGGGAATCATGTATGATAACAGAGAAGCATTTTTTGATAGTGATTACGAAATTAGTTCCAATCAAGTATGGCAAATTTATGATAGTTTTAGAGAATTAGAGAAGATGGAAACAAATTGTTCCTTTAATGTTAAATTAGAACAAACAATGGATATGAAATTGTATAGTGAAGAAATGACAAAAGCCTATCAGACAGAAGACAAAGATGACCCTTATGGAGATTTGGATTCTATCTATAAAGAAGTGTATGCTAACTATAAAAAAGTAGAAAATGAATATATAAATGAATTTTATTTTGTTAAAGTAAATAATGAAATTGTAGGAATTACGCAAGCAGTATATGATAATGAAATTTATGGAATATATAGTTTAGCAGTGAAAAAAGAGTTTAGAGGGAAAGGGATAGGAAAAGAAATTATAAAACAACAATTGCAAATGTGCAAAGACAAAGATTTAAAAGTAGCATTTTTACAAACAGAAGAAGGATATTATCCAGCCAATATATACAGAAAGCTAGGTTTTAAAGATGTTTGTACAGAATATTTTTATATAAAAAGAGATTAGGAATAGAAAATTTGTGTAACAATAGTTTTTTAAGGAGAATAGATAGTGGAAAAGCATGAATTAGTTGATAAAAATGGAAATAGAACAGGTAAGATTTTAACACATATAGAGGTTCGCGATTTTAATAATATACCGAATGGATATTATATAGCAGTAGTTGGAGTAGTTATTATAAATGAAAAGGATGAAATTTTACTTCAGAAACGTAGTAGATTTAAAAGAGCAAATCCAAGCAAATGGGGAATATGTGGTGGAAAAGTAGATTTAGGGGAAACACCGCTTGATGCAGGGGTTCGTGAAACTTTGGAAGAAATAGGTACTCATTTAAATAAAGAAGAGTTAAAATTCTTAAGTATGAATACAAATGAAAAATTACATTTTACAGTATATTATATTAGAAAAAATGTAGATATAAATAAATGCATATTACAAAAAGAAGAAGTGGAAGAAGTACAATATTTTAAAATAGAAGAACTACAAGATTTAGACAATGAAGGTATGGAGTGGTTAGAAAACTTGAAAGAAATAATAAATAATGAAAAGCTAGATATTAGAAAGGAAGAGTAAAAATGAATCAACAAAGAATACGATTTAGACAACTTGACTTTAACATAGATGAATTTCAAGAGGAATTGGGAGAATGGAGTATAGCTAAAAAAGGATGTGGACCAACCTCAGTTGCCATTATACTTGCTAATTATGGATATAAGGTTACACCTGTAGACATTGCACGAATCATTTTAACAGATGAAAATGGAAAATTTACCAATAGATATATAAGTAAAGGTGGAATCTGTAATGATGGGATTTTGTATGCACTTAATAAAATGAAGCTACAGTATGAAAGGATAAAAATCGATTTTAACAATCCAACATCACAAAAAAGTAGAATTTTTGAAAATTTAAGAAAAGGAAATATGGCAATTATACAAGTGGGACCAGAAGAGGGGGACAAAAATTTTCAAGGAACATTTTCAAAAAATGGACACTATTTGGTTGTTAGTGATATAGACCAAGAGGGAAATTTATATGTCATTAATCCAAATGCAGTAGGAGACAAGCAAATTGCTGTACCATTCACGTATGACGATATAGTAAGAGAAATGTATGGAAGAAGAGATAGGATTAATTTTCTATTTGTAAGAAAAGAAGGAAAGTAAATTTATGAAAGTATTATTGGCAACAACGAAGGAAGTAAAAGTTAAAAAAGCATGTAAGAGGAGAAATCCAGTTTATTAGAATATAAATGTAAGAAATAGAGAGAAAAAACAAATTTCGACAAATTAGGTATCTTTTATTTGCTAAAATAAATTTAATATGTTAAGGTCATATAGAATTTGAAAATAGGAGAAATATAAATGAATGATTTTAAAAAAAAGTTACAAGAAATTACTACCAAAAGAATTGACGAGAAAATAAGTGGTATTATTAAAACAGAATTAAAACAATTAGGGGAAAAGACAGATACAGAACAATATAAACAACAAATTGAACAAAGAAGCATAGGAATACAAAGACTTCTCGTGAATTTTGATAATGAGATGGAGATTGTTGATAAAGCCAATAATTATAAACTGTTACCGACCATACCAGTGAATACGGATGTCGAAAAATGTATTGATAATATCATAGCAAGGACGATATCAAGAAGATTAGACATTATGTACGAAGAAACGGTTGGAAATGAAGGAGGAAACAGTAATAAAAAGCAATCAGTTCAAATCTTAGATAGACAAATAAGAATCAAACAACTATTAAAACAATATACTCAAAACATGGAGTTGATAGAAACATATAGAGAACAACAGAAACAGGAAAAAGGCGTTTCTAAAACAATATAACAGGTAAGAAATTATCTGTTATTTTTTTGCTATTCCTTGATTTTAGTAAAGAGTTAGTTGATAATTTTACTCTTTTGTGCTATGATTTAGTCATTAAAAAAGGAGAAGATGTCATGAAAACATTAATATTAAGTTTTAGTGGAAATCAAGTAAATGAAGATAGTTATATTCCAAATAAGATAGGTCTTACTTTTTCATGTGTAGAAGAATGTGAAAAACAATTAAAGAAAAAAGGAAATGAAGTAGAACATATTTGTATCAACAAAAAAGATATAAAAAAATGTCTTGCTTGTGGTAAGCGTGGATGGGGAATATGTTTAAAGGAGCATACATGCATACAAAAAGATGATTTTAATGAAATATATAGCTATATGGGGAATTTTGATACTTACATTTTGATTACGCCAGTTTATTTTTGGGAAATGAGTGAATCTGCTAAAACATTTTTAGATAGATTAAAAAGATGTGATGCCTTTTGTTCTAATTCTAAAATAAGAGGAAAGAAAATCATCTGTATAGCTTGTGCTGGAGGTAGTGGAAGTGGAACAGAAGAAACACTAAAATCTTTTGATATATTAAACCATTTTTTAAAAACAGAAATGTGTGGTAGAATTCCAGTTACAAAAGCTAATTTCGAAAAACAAAAAGAATTAATAGAGGAAGCTATTAAATCCTTTTCAAAAAATTAAGATAGTTTTATAGTTATGTAAAAGTAATTTATAGGGGGAAAGATTATGAAAAAAATATTTCAAAGTTGGACAATATTTGAAATATTGCTATTGATAATGAGTACATTATTAATAATAATTACAGGAGTTTTTGGTCAAAGTGAAATTTTAACTATTCTTGTTGCTTTATTTGGTGTATTTTGTGCTTTGATGCAGGCAAAAGGAAAAGTATTAAGTCAATTTATTGGATTAATATTAGTAGTTTTGTATTCAATAGTATCTTTTAAAAATAAATATTATGGCGAGGTAATAATATATATAACCGTTATGCTACCATTATATATATCAGGAATTATTTCTTGGACAAAAAATAGTAATAAAGAAACAAAAACAGTAAATAAGAATGAAATACATAAAAAAGAATGGATATATTTAATTTTTATAAATATTTATTTTTTTATAATTTTCAAATTTTTGTTTTTGATACTTTTTTAGTTTTT
>CANEFU010000111.1 GCA_947426875.1 uncultured Clostridium sp. | reverse complement strand
AATCTGCCAATCGACAAAAGTTCAAAGTAGAATATTTAGGAAATGGCTATTATAGTATAAAAGCACAACATTCTGGAAAATCAATGGACGTAGCAGGACGGAGAAAGTAAAGCTGGAACAAACATCTGGCAATATGAAGCAAATAACAGTGCGGCTCAACAATGGATGATAAAATCAGCAGGAAATAACTATTACTATATTGTTTCTAAATTAAATGGACTATATTTAGATGCTTCTGGTGGAGTAGCACAAAATGGAACCAATATACAAGTTTATACGGGAAATGCAAGTACAGCACAAAAATTTAGATTTGTAGAGCCAATGGATTTATTAGCTTCTATCGATACGGCTAAATATCCAGGATATAAAGAAAAAATAGCAGCATTAATGGAAGCACATCCAGGTTGGAATTTTGAATTATTATATACAGGACTAAGATTGGACCAAGCAGTGGCAGGAGAAGCTTCTTTACATGCTAGAAATCTAGTACCAAACACATCAAAAGGAGAATGGATTTGCTCTGTATGTGGAACCAAACCATATGATAATGGAAGCTGGTATTGTGCTTCTGAAAAAGCAATATCTTATTATATGGACCCAAGAAACTTCTTAGATGATACCAATGTATTCCAATTTCAAGACGTAAATGAATACATAAATGATGCTTGTACATTACAAGGAATACAAAACAAAGTCAATAATACTTTTCTGAAAAATTATGCAAGTAGTATTGATAATGCATGTAGAAATCAAAATGTAAATTCTTATTATATTATTGCGAGAGTATTACAAGAGCAAGGAGCGAATGGAACTAGCATAGGAAAAGGTATGAATGGAGGAGATGGAAAAACCTATTATAATCCATTTAATATAGGAGCTTCTGGAAATGATTGGACAACGATTTACAATAATGCCTTAGCTACGGCTAAGAGAAATGGCTGGGATAGCATGCAAAAAGCATTAGAAGGAGGAATTACCTTCTGTAAAAAGAACTGGCTAGAAAATTACCAAAATACTTTATATCAAAATAAATTTGATATTGATACAAGAAGTGGAGGTTCTTTATATACACATCAATATATGCAAAATTTAATGGCGGCTTATAGTGAAGGAAGAACTTTGAGAAGTATGTATGCGAATACCAACAAATTGGATTCAAACTTTACCTTTATCATACCAATGTATGGAGGAATGGATGGCTCTTCTTCACAATTACCTTCTAACGATTCAGAAATTTCACCTATGAATATGAAGATTACAGCTAATGGTGGATTATATATTAGAAAAGAAGCGAATACGATTTCAGAAAAATTAAGGCTAATTGACCAAAATGCGACTATATTATCTGTACAAAGAGGTATTAATAGCAATTGGAATAAAGTAATTACAGTAGATGGATTAATTGGATACATGTCAGGAGATTATTTAAAACAAGTCAATGATGAAACGAATTGTAATTATACAGCAAGAATAAAAACAGCAGATGGCTCTGGATGCAATGTAAGAGTAGGACCAAGTACAGAATTGGATAAAATCACAGCTCTTACGGATGGCACAACGGTTACGGTAATCAATGAAGGAACGTATCAAAATATTAATGGCTTTCATTGGTGCAGAATTCGTCTATCAAATGGGGTGCAAGGATTTATGCCAGCAAACTATTTGGCAAGATAGTAGGAGGAAGAAATGAAAAAAACGAGAAAATGGTTAATCGTATTAATGATTGCCGTAATAATTAGTGTTATGAATAGTTATATGGTATATGCGGCACCTAATAATAGTAGAGGTTTTGCAGAATATGATGACGAAACAGCCGAAAAGGAAAATCAGAGATTATTAGAAGAACAACGAAAAGAGCAAGAGGCTGTTGCTGGGAAATCAACCGATAATTATTTAGAAAATTTGCAAGTAGAAGGCTATCAAATTTCACCACAATTTGATAAACAAACTTTAGAATATACGATAATAGAAAAACTTCATACAAAGGAAATTAATATTGTAGCCACACCAAGCAACGAAAAAGCTAAGATAGAAGGAGCGGGAAAAATAAAATTAAAAGACAATCCAAAGCAACTTGAAATCAAGGTAACAGCAGAAACGGGAGCAGTAAGAACTTATATCATTTATGTAAGTGAACAAGTAAAAGAGGAAAAGGAACAAGAAGAAATAGACAATGTTGTAGAGCCGGAAGAACCAACAGAAGAAACAACAACAGAAGTAGAAAAAGAAAAGAACAAGGTGAATGTTTCTATGATAGTAGCTCTTGGAATAGGAGTAATTATGGTGGGAATAGTGTGCAAGATGATTAAAACCAAAAGAGGAAAACATAGAAAATAATGCAAAGAAGAGTGTTTCATTTTGAAATGCTCTTTTTTAAACTTTGTCTTTTACAGACTTTTCCCCAAGGTGATATTTATGAGGAAAGCCAGTACTGATTTTGGATAAGCCAAGCTTTTGAAGAAAATCTATTTATACAAACTGAGCCTCTTTCACGTTCAAAAGTAATATGGTATCTATTTTGCATAAATGACGAATGTGACTGAAATAGTTTACCAAATTCTTAAACAAAATCCATAAAGGGTCCTGTTTTCGGGTATTGTTATGGATTTTGTTTTAGAATTTGTTAACGTTATGAAGGGTAACCGAGGAATTTATAAAAAATCGATACCATATTGCTTTTGCCTTGAACATTCCTCCGTTTGTACAATAAGATTTTCTAACTGCAAGCTTAGATATCCAAAATCAGTACTGGCTTTTCTCATAAATATCACCTTGGGGAAAAGTCTGTAAAAGACAAAACTTAAACGCTTAGTTACTTGACGAATACAGCAAATGTTGATAGAATAACAGTGAAAATAAAGCAAGGAGATAAATTTATGAAAAAGAACCTAGTAACAGTGATGACACCGTGTTATAATGGAGAAAAATACATCAAAACGTTCATGGATTCTATCCTAAAACAAACTTATCCAGAAATAGAAGTTATTATCATAGATGATGGCTCAACTGACAAAACAGAGGAGATAGTAAAGAGCTATGAAGGACCAATGAAAGCCAGAAATATAACATTAAAATATAGCAAGCAAAAAAATCAAGGACAAGCAGCGGCAGCGAATAAGGGATTAAAACAAGTTGAGGGAGAATTTTTAGTTTGGCCAGATTCAGATGATTATTATGAAGAAAATGCAATTGAAAATATGGCAAACTTTTTAAAACAACATGAAGATTATAATGCAGTAAGAGCAGAAGTGGCCTTCCGAAAAGAAGGCGAAGAAAAAGAAATTGTGGAAATTAGGAAAAGCAAAAATCCAGAAAATACAGATTTATTTTTAAATTATATCCAAGAAGAAGATACTTATTGTTTTACTGGTATGATGATGATAAGAGTAGAACATTTCTTTCAAGTTAATAAAGGAAAAGAAATATACCAAAATAGAGCAGGACAAAACTGGCAAATTATCTTACCATCTGTTTATCATAGTAAAACAGGTTATATTGATAAAGTCGTATATAATGTAGTAATGAGAAGCAATAGCCATTCACGTAGAAAAGAAAGTATGAAAGATGTTTTACTTCGTATGCAAAATCATAGAAAGATACTAAAAAGGACAGTAGAAAAAATAATAGAAGACGATAAAGAAAAAGAAAAGTATTTAAAAATCATAAAAGATAAATATGATACAAGACAAAGGGATTATATCCAATACAAAATAAAACATTGGAAAGAATGAGGAGTGGAAAAATGGGGGAAAAAAGAAAAATAAACTTTTTATTATATGGAGAAGGTTCTTTTTTAAATAAAGGTTGTGAAGCAATTGTAAACACAACCATCAAAAAGATACAAAAAGAATGTGAAGGAGAGATGGTGTTATCTACCAATGATATAGCAGTAGATAGCCAAAGTTATCAGGATATCATTACGAAATATGTAAAAGGATATTATAAAGAAGAGGAATTAACACCAGAAGAAAAGGAAAAGATAGAATATTATAAAACCATACCTTTTGATTATACGAATTTCGAAGAAGTCTATGAAAAAGACTGTTTAGCAGAAATCGAAAAAGCAGATATTTGTATGTCTGTCGGATGAGATAATTATTGTTATGGAGACCCTAACTGGATTTATACCATCAATAAACATATCAAAGAAAAAGGAAAGAAAAACGTTTTTTGGTCTACCTCATTATTTGAAAAAATTGAATCTGATGAAATGATTCGAGATTTAAAAACGTATGATATGATTGTGGCAAGAGAAACACTAACCTATCGTGCATTGGCAGAATTTATAGAAGAAGAAAGATTAATGTTAGCACCAGACACGGCCTTTTCTTTAGAAAAAAAGGAAGTAGAATTACCCCTAATATTTCACCAAAATAAAAAAGTAATTGGTATTAATGTAAGCCCAT
>CANEFU010000110.1 GCA_947426875.1 uncultured Clostridium sp. | reverse complement strand
ATTAAAAGAAGACATCAAACAAAAACAACAAAAACAAAATGATGATAAAGCAAAATATGAAACACAAGAAGCGGTAATGAAAGCTGTTTGTGAGAATGTAGAAGTAGAAATTCCATCTGGAATGATAGAACTAGAAACAGAAAATATGTTAAAAGATATTGAACAAAGATTATCTTATCAAGGTTTAAAATTAGAACAATATCTTCAAATGATGGGAAAAAACGAAGAAGATATGAAAAAAGAATATCAACCTCAAGCAATTGAAGGAATCAAATCAAGATTAACCTTAGAAGCAGTTATCAAAGCTGAAAAGATAGAAGCAACAGATGAAGAAGTAGATGAGAAATTAAAAGAAATGGCTAAGAATTATGGAAAAGAAGATGATGAAGAATTCTTAAAAAATGAAAATGTAAGAAATTACATAAAAGAGGGATTAACATCAGAAAAAGCAATGGATTTCTTAGTAAAAAATGCAAAAATAAAAAAATAAGAAACAGAAAGGTTGGGGTAAAATTAGGAAGTTGAATTTTAATCCCAACTTTTTGGATTTTATACGGTTTTCTATTTAAAATGGAGGAGATAAATAGAAACAAGAAGGAGGAAAATTATGATAGAAAGAAACAGTTTAGTACCATATGTAGTGGAACAAACGAGTAAAGGAGAAAGGTCTTATGATATTTTCTCAAGATTATTAAAAGATAGAATTATATTTTTAGGAGAAGATGTTAATCCAACAACATCAAGTTTGATTATTGCACAATTATTATTCTTAGAATCAGAAGACCCAGATAAAGATATCAATTTATATATCAACTCACCAGGAGGTTCAATCACAGATGGAATGGGAATTATTGATACGATGAATTATATCAAATGTCCAGTATCTACTATATGTGTAGGAATGGCCGCAAGTATGGGAGCTGCATTGTTAGCAGCAGGAGAAAAAGGAAAAAGATTTGCAACACCGAATGCAGAAATTTTAATCCATCAACCATTAATTGGTGGTGGCGGAATCTCAGGGCAAGCAACTGAAGTTAAAATTCATGCAGACCATTTAGTAAAAACAAGGGAAAAATTAAATAAATTTTTAAGTGATAGAACAGGGCAATCCATTGAAACAATTCAAAAAGACACAGAAAGAGATAACTATATGACAGCAGAAGAAGCCTTAAAATACGGTCTAATAGATGGGATTATGGACAAGAGAAAATAAATGAAACAATGAAACAAAGAGGGACAGTCAAAAAATGTTTCATAAATCAAGTAGAATAATGTCGAAAAAGGCAATCGACACAAAATGACAAAAAGTATGAAACAAAAGTGGCCTGTCCCCCAATATTTCAAAAGGAGAGAAGAAAATGGCAAAAAACGATTCACCGAAAAGTGTAAGATGCTCTTTTTGTGGGAAATCACAAGAAAATGTAAGAAAAATAGTGGCAGGACCAGGGGTGTATATTTGTGATGAATGTGTAGAGCTTTGTACTAGTATTATAGAGGCAGAGTTGTATGATGACGAGAAAGCAGGATATACGTTAAACGAATTAAATAATATTCCAAGTCCAAAAGAAATAAAGCAAGTATTAGATGATTATGTAATTGGGCAAGAAGAGGCAAAAAAGACTTTATCAGTAGCTGTATACAATCATTATAAAAGAGTTGCACATGAAGAAAATGCTTCTAAGGATGATGTAGAGATTCAAAAAAGTAATATTTTGCTTTTAGGACCAACTGGTTGTGGAAAGACTTTGTTAGCAAGAACTTTAGCTAAGATACTAAATGTTCCATTTGCTATAGCAGACGCTACTACACTAACAGAAGCAGGATATGTAGGAGAAGATGTGGAAAACATCTTATTAAAATTAATCCAGGCAGCAGATGGCGATATCGAAAAAGCTGAAAAAGGAATTATTTATATTGATGAAATTGATAAAATAACAAGAAAATCAGAAAATCCTTCTATCACAAGGGATGTAAGTGGAGAAGGTGTGCAACAAGCTTTATTGAAAATTATTGAAGGAACGGTTGCATCTGTACCACCTCAAGGAGGTAGAAAACATCCAAATCAAGAGTTAATCCAAATCAATACAGAAAATATATTAATTATATGTGGAGGAGCATTTGAAGGTTTAGAAAATATTATCAAAGATAGAACAGGAGAAAAAGCTATTGGATTTGGAAGTCAAATCAAGAGTAAAAAAGAAATCAAACAATATGAAATTTTCCAAGAACTATTACCACAAGATTTATTAAAATTTGGCTTAATACCAGAATTTATAGGAAGATTACCAATTATAGCTACACTAAGAGAATTAGATGAAGAAGCTTTAATTAAAATATTAGTAGAGCCTAAAAATGCGTTGGTAAAACAATATCAAAAGTTATTTCAAATTGATGGAGTTGAATTAGTTTTTGAGCAAGAAGCAATCAAAGCAATTGTGACAAAGGCAATTGAAAGGAAAACAGGCGCCAGAGGACTTCGTTCTATTATCGAAGAGATTATGAGAGATATTATGTATGAAATACCATCTAATCCTAATATCGAAAAATGTATCATAACCAAAGATACTGTTTTAAATAATGCAGGACCAGAAACAGTAATTAATGAGGGAAAAACAGTACGTAAGCCAATTGTTAAAAAGAAAAGACAAATGCCAGATAACCAAGATGAAAAGGAAACAGCATAAATTAAATGAGGATTGAGGGACGGCCCCAAAATCCTCATATTTTTTTGTAAAACCCATATATTTTATCAAGGGAGGAAATAAGAATGAAATATAGGGAATACAATAGACTGGCAGTGGTTCAATATGCTAAAAAATGGGCATTTTTACGAAATCCAAAATATTATAACTTTGATAAGGTAGGAGGAGATTGCACTAGTTTTGCTTCGCAGTGTATTTTGGCAGGAAGTCTAAAAATGAATTATACAAAAGATTTAGGTTGGTACTACATTAATGGAAACAACAAATCGCCATCGTGGAGTGGAGTAGAATACTTGCATCAATTTTTAATTACCAATAAAGATATTGGGCCACAGGCAATTGAAACAACACAAAATAAAATAGAAGTGGGAGATATTGCACAATTATCTTTTGATGGAAGTAAATTTGAGCACACATTAGTAATTGTAAACATTGAAAATCAGTTTACATTACGAGGTATAAAAATTGCATCACATACATGGGATAGTTTTAATAAGCCGATTTCTGAGTATCATTTCGAAAAGATTAGATGGATTCATATTGAGAAAGTAGGAAGTTAAGAGAAAATTAATATTTTCTCTATTTTTTATTTATAAAATTTATGGTATACTAAAAACAATGAAGGGGAAAGGATGAACGCCAGATGTATAATGTATTAGTTGTTGATGATGATAAAGAAATAGTAGGAGCAATTGAAATCTATTTGAAGAAAGAAGGATACAAAATATTAAAAGCATATAATGGAAACGAAGCGCTAAAAATCATACAAGAAAATGAAATTCATCTAATCATATTAGACATCATGATGCCAGAAAAAGATGGAATAGAAACACTAGAAGAAATTAGAAAAGACAAAAGTATACCAGTAATTTTATTATCTGCTAAATCAGAAGATTATGACAAAATAGGTGGATTGAATTCTGGTGCAGATGATTATATCACAAAACCATTTAATCCATTAGAACTAATAGCTAGAGTAAATTCAAATTTAAGAAGATATGTAAGTTTGCGGTTCTTTAGAAAATAAAAATGATAGCAAAATTTATCAAAGTGGAGAATTGGTAATAGATGATGAAACCAAAAAAGTTACAGTAGATGGAAAGGAAGTAAAGTTAACAGCTACAGAATTTAATATCTTAAAGTTTTTATTGGAGAACAAGGGAAAAGTATATTCTATCCCAGAAATTTACGAAAATGTATGGAAAGAAGAAGGATTTGGAGCAGAAAATATTATTGCAGTACATATCAGACATATTAGAGAAAAAATTGAAATTAATCCCAAAGAGCCTAGATATTTAAAAGTAATTTGGGGAGTAGGTTATAAAATAGAAAAATTTAGTTAATAGCAAGAATTAGAATAAGGATTATGGGGCCGTCCCCAAATCCGCATTCAAGGAGGTAAAAATGGAAAAAATAAGGAATTCAAGCTTTATGAAGATGATATGTTATATTGCTATACCAATATTAGTAGCAATATTGGGACTTAGCTTATTTCATATAGCGTTTTTGAATGAATTTGGTAATACGAAAGAGGAAACTGCCTATTCACAAACAGAAAATTTTGCTAATAATTATTTATACTTTTTTATTGATAAAATAGCAGATTGCCAGAATGTGGAAAAAAAGCACGATTTTATAGAATTAGAAGATGCTCAGGGAAAGTATTATTATTCTAATAATCAGTATAGTGATAATTATCAAAATGGAATTGGTGCCTATATTAATT
>CANEFU010000109.1 GCA_947426875.1 uncultured Clostridium sp. | reverse complement strand
AAACCCGGAATGTTTGGCAACCCCTTGGCAACCTCCTCCTGGTAACTTTTTTATCTTATAATTTCTAATATTGTTTTTTGCTTTACTCCCTCATTTTCTGCTATTTTTACAATTTCTTTATATTTTGTTTTCACTTCTCTCAACTTATTTTCATCATCAGCATGAATATAAGCTAACACTTCATTTTTCTCCACTTTATCCGCAACTTTTTTAGTCAATACGATTCCTACTGCTGGGTTAATAGCATCTTCTTTTTTCTCTCTCCCTGCTCCTAATATTCCTGCTAATTTTCCAATTTCCTTACTATTAATTTCTTGTATATATCCTTCTTCCTCACTATAAATTGCTTCTATGTATTTTGCTTTTGGTAATCTCTCAAGATTTTCTATGCAGGTAATATCGCCTCCTTGTTGCTCTACTAATTCAAGAAATTTGGCATATGCTTTTCCATTTTCTATATTTTGTAATAATTTATTCTTATTTTCTTCTAAGTTTTCCCCTTTGCCAGCTAGCTGAATCATATAACTTCCGAGTTCTAATACAACTTGTTTAACATCTTCTGGCATATCTCCTTTTAAAAATTTTACTGCTTCGATTACTTCTAAAGAATTTCCAACAGCATATCCTAACGGCTCATCCATATTCGTTACAATACAAACCGTTTCGCGATTGGCTAACTTTCCTATTTGTATCATGGTATTGGATAATTTTCTTGCCTCTTCTATATTTTTCATAAAGGCTCCCTTACCAACCGTCACATCTAATACTATCTTTTGAGCTCCACTTGCTATTTTTTTACTCATGATGCTAGAAGCAATTAATGGTATACTTTCCACACAAGATATACTATCTCTTAATGCATACAATTTTTTGTCTGCTGGTGCTAAATTTAAAGTCTGTGAAATCATACTAATTCCTATTTGCTCTACATTTTTTATAAATTGTTCCATTTCGATTGCTGTCTGATAGCCTGGTATCGACTCTAGCTTATCCACGGTTCCTCCTGTAAATCCAAGTCCTCTTCCTGACATTTTAGCTACTGCCACTCCTAAAGAACTAACTAATGGTAAAAGGATAATGGAAATCTTGTCCCCTACTCCCCCTGTTGAATGCTTATCCACAATTATTTCACCTAATGTGGACAAGTCTAATATTTCTCCCGAATGTGCCATCGCTAAAGTTAAATTGGTTGTTTCTTGGTCTGTCATACCATTTAAAAATATCGCCATAATTAATGCAGCTGCCTGATAATCTTTAATTTCTCCATTCGTATAGTTCGTAACAAAAAATTCAATCTCTTCTTTGGTTAATTCTTGTTTTTCTCTCTTTTTTTCAATTATATCTATTATTCTCATTTTAGCCTCCTAATCAAACAAAAGGAATCGGAGCACCCTCTAATTCCTTTTTTAGGGATTGCAAGAAACGTCCCTCAATCCCTTTGTAAAACTTCTTCTATGGATTGGGCATAATCCATATTCTCTAATAGCTGCCATATGTTTTGCTGTTCCATAACCTTTATGGCTTATGAAACCATATTGTGGGTAAACTTCATCCCACTGCCTCATAATTCTATCCCTTGTTACTTTCGCTATAATAGATGCTGCTGCTATATTATAACATTTAGCATCTCCTTTTATGATAGATTCATAAGGTATCCCCTTTGTGTTAATATGAGTCAAAGCATCTACTACAATTAAGTCTGGTTTTATCGCTAGTTCTTCTACTACTTTGGTAACACCTTGTTTGGTAGCATTTAAAATGTTGATTTCGTCGATTACATCTTGTCCAATAATAGCAACAGAATAACTAATGGCTTCTTCCAAAATTAAGTCATATAATCTCTCTCTTTTTTCTGATACTTTTTTGGAATCATTGACTCCTTCTATCATAGAATCTTGTGGCATAATTACTCCCGCTACTACAACTGGGCCAGCTAAAGGTCCTCTACCTGCTTCGTCAATTCCGCATATTTTATGAAATCCTTTTTGATATAAATCTTTTTCTATTTCTTTTAATTTAGTTAATCTTTCTAATTCTTTTTCTTTCATTTTCTCCTCTTTTATTCTTGTATTTGTTCAATTTCTGATAATTTATATTTTCCATCATATCCTTCTATATGATAAATTTCTGCTGTTACATTTTCTTCATCAAATTGAATAAGATACTTCTCTTCGTCTTCCAGTTTTTCTAATCCCCACTTTTCTTTTGTTTCTCCCGTTAGATAATAACAGGCACTCGTATCTGTTATTTTAAAATCTGCTGGAATATTATCTGCTTTCCTTAATTTTTCACTATTTTCATATATTTCTTGTCTAATACTAGGTATTTTGTTTGCTTTTTCTTCTGCTGTCCCCATTCCTATTCTAAAATTTGCTTCTTCTACATGTTCTCTTGCCTTTGCTTGAATTAATAACATATTTGTCTTTAATTCTTCTAATTTAGCCCTTTCTATGGTCTGTTTTCCACTATATAACGTTATTCCTGCTAAAATTGATATAATAACTATCATAATTGTTAAAGATATCAAAGTGATTCCTTTTTCTTCTTTTATTTTCATTTTTAATCTCATCATCCTTTACTTTTTATTTTTCTACATTATATATTTTTCTCATAACATTTTCAATACAAAGGCAATTTTTTTTCACACAAATTTCACAATTCTATTGTATTATATGAGCATAATGGGTTATTATAGTAATAACAAACTCTATCATTAGAAAGGAATGAATTTAAAATGGATGAAAATCAAAAGAAAGAAGAAAAAATAGAAAGCTTTAAAACGGTACAAAATCCTAATACATATAAAACCGTTTATAAAAAAGAACTTAACCCAAAAACAAAACTTGGATTTGGAAAAACTATTTTATTACCTTTTTTAAGTGGTATCGTTGGATGTGGTATTGTAATAGGTACTTGTTTTGGTATCCCTTCTATCCGTTCAAAAATATTAAATAATGCTTCTATGCCAGAAGACAATACTTCTAACTCTCAAAATACAGGATATATAAGTCAAACTTCATTAAATCATTATTCTGACACCTCTATTTATGTTGCTAATAAAATCTTACCATCTATTGTAGGAATTAAGGTAGAGTATAATGTTAATTCTCCTCTTTCTATGTTTAGTAGACAAACACAAACTAGTACAGCTACTGCTAGTGGTTCAGGAATTATTATTAGTGATGATGGTTATATTCTAACCAATAACCATATCGTTTCTACTACTTCTTCTGAATCTTATTATGAAGTTTCAGAAGCAACCAAAGTAACTGTTACTTTATTTAACGATGAAACCGAATACGAAGCAAAAATTATAGGAAAAGACGAGCAAACAGATTTAGCTGTTATCAAAATTGAGAAATCTGGACTTTCTAAAGCGGAATTTGCTGATTCTGATAATATTAAAGTAGGCGAATTTGCTATGGCCGTTGGTAATCCATTAGGTATGCAAAGTAGTATTACTTGTGGAGTCATCAGTGCTCTTAACAGAGAAGTTACTGATTCAGATGGTAAAAAATTCACATTGATTCAAACAGATGCAGCTATTAATTCTGGTAATAGTGGTGGTGCTTTAGTCAATAGTGAAGGAAAAGTCATTGGTATTAATACTTTAAAACTTTCTGGAACAGGAATTGAAGGTATGGGATTTGCTATTCCAATCAATTCAACGACTGATATTACTTCTCAATTGATTCAATATAGCAAAGTAAAAAGACCTTATATTGGAATTTCTGGAATGGATTTGAATGAGCAAACTGCTAAAGCAAATAATTTAGTAGTTGGTATCTATGTTAAGTCAGTAGATGATTTCTCTGCTGGTGAAAGAGCTGGTATTAAAATTGGTGATGTCATTACGGAAGCTGATGGTAAGAAGGTTGCAACCATGGACGAATTAAATGAAATTAAAAATTCTCATAAAATTGGTGAAGAGTTAAAAATTAAAGTAAATAGAAATGGTCAAGAAAAAGATTTAACTATCACTTTAGGAGAGCAACCTTAAATTTTTATATTCTTCACTTTCAGTTCACACAATGGACAAAATTCACTGTTAAAATGTAACCATAGTTAGTAAGGAATTACTAACTTGAATTTAAAAACATCCCCTTTTATTTTCAAAAAAGAGAAGCTAACCGCTTCTCTTTTTATCTATCTATATAACAATCAAATCCATTTCACTTGTAAAAGTTTCATTTCCATAGGCATATACAATATATAAACTATTTCCTGTTAAATAGAACTGCTTCGTATTTCCTATCTTATATTTATCGCTTGTGGTATCTCTACCATAAATATTATAACCCAAATCTTTCAAATCTTCTACTTTTTTCTGTTCTACTTCAATCTCCTTTTGGATTCTTGCTTGTATATCCATCTCACTAAGATTTTCTATTTTTAATACTTCTTCCAAAGTAATTTCTTTATTGTTTCGTAAATCAT